>JBATXP010000295.1:0-4277 GCA_049673465.1 Litorimonas sp. | reverse complement strand
AGGCTTGGGCGTGCTGAGCACCGCGATCACGACGGGCGCGCGCAGGAAGCGTTCCCGCTCGAAGCGGTGGCGATCTTCCGGATGGTCGGGATTGTCAGCGCGGTAGGCCGCCTCAAGCGCCCGGCCGAAACGCTCGCGCGCCTCGCCCCGGAACACGACGAGCCGCCACGGGGACAGCTTGCGGTGATCCGGCACCCGCGTGCCGACGCGCAGGATGCGCTCCAGTTCGGCCTCGCTCGGCCCCGGCCCCTCCATCGCCTTGGCGAGGTTGCTGCGCCGATTTTCGAGGAAGTCGAGCACGGCATCGTTACGAACGGGCAGGGGGAAGGTCTTGTCTGTCATGGCCGGGACTAGTTAGGGATGATGGCCCGTTCGCGCCATCTCGGACGAGTCGATTTTGGAGAACGCCATGAGCATAGACGATAGGCTGGACGAATTGGGCCTTGTCCTGCCCGAACCGATGGCGCCCGTCGCCAACTACGTCCCTTTCGTCGTCAGTGGAAATCAGGTCTTCATATCTGGCCAGATCAGTAAGGTCGGGGACGAGATCGTGCGTGGACGGCTGGGCGAGGGCCTGTCCGTGGCGGACGGCCAGCGCGCCGCGCGACTTTGCGGGCTGAACATCGTCGCGCAGCTCAGCTCGGCCTGCGGGGGGGATCTGTCGCGCGTGCGGCGCATCGTGAAGCTGGGCGGGTTCGTCCAGTCCACGCCGGACGCGACCGGCCCCGCCATACCGCAGGTGATCAATGGCTGTTCGGACCTGATGGTGGCCCTGTTCGGCGAGGCCGGACGCCACGCCCGCTTCGCCGTCTCCGCGCCCAGCCTGCCGCTGAACGTGGCGGTGGAGATCGACTGCATCGCGGAGATCGATCCGGACTGAGAACCCGCCGCCGCGGGTTCGGCCGCCCCGAACTTCTGAGAATAATTCTTAGTTGCGTCATGTCCTTCGCTATGCCACGACCCTCTTGTTGAGAATGAATTGCAAGAGGATGCCATGATCGTGCAATTGCCCGGATCGCAGATGGTGCGCCTGCTATCCGCCCTGTCGGAAGAACGCCTGACGCAGAAGGCCCCGGCGTCCGGGGCCCAGCGTTCGGATCCGCCCGAACGGAACGAGCCCTGCCGCTGCGCCTGCGCAAAGACCGGAAAAGCGGTGCCGCGACTCAGGCTTTGACGGTCGCATGCCTTGATTTGTGGGCGCGAAGCCGCGATATAGCGGCCTTCCCGCCCACAAGACGAAAAGCAACCGACTCTATGAGCATACCCGGTCAGACATTCAACGACCGCCTTCAAGCGCAGAAAGAGGCGAAGCTCGCCATGCTGCAGCGCGCCAAGGAGAAGCAACTCGACCCGGCCGAGAAGGAACGGCTGATGCAGGAGCGCGCCGAGCGCAACGCCGCGCGCGAGGAGCGCGAGAAGCAGCGCGCTGCCGAAAAGGCTGCCAAGCTCGAGGCCGAGAAGGCCGAGAAGGCCGAGCGCGAACGCAAGAAGAAGCTGGCCGAAGAGGCCCGCAAGAAGGCCAAGGAAGAGCTGGTCCGCCAGCAAAAGGCCGCCCGCGACGCCAAATACGCCGCCCGCAAGGCCCGCAAGAAACGCTGAACCTGTGTCGATGTTCGGCTCGGTGGGCCGAACATCCGCGACACGCCCTCTTCGGCAACCCTTCTAGACCCGCCTTCCCGGCGGGTTTTTCAATGCCTAGCCCACCTTGCGCACGAACACCGCGCCTGCCGAATAGCCGGCCCCGAAAGAGCAGATCAGCCCGGTCTCCCCGTCCGCGAAATCTGCGGAATGCTTGTGGAAGGCGATGATGGAGCCCGCGCTGGAGGTGTTGGCATATTCGTCCAGCACGACGGGGGCCTGCCGAGCCTCCACATCCTTGCCGAGCACCTTCTTGGCGATCAGCACGTTCATGTTCAGGTTCGCCTGGTGCAACCACATCCGCTTCAAGCTGTTGGGATCGAGGCCCAACGCGTCCGCTTCCGTGCTGATCAGCTGGGCGACCATCGGCACGACCTCCTTGAAGACGGAACGCCCGTTCTGCACGAACAGCTTGTCGGTCAGACCCTTGCGGCCGCGCTCCCCGTGGAACCCGTCATCGTCGGGGGCGGTGTGATTGAGGAAACCGAAATTGTTGCGGATATTGTTGGAGAACTTCGTGACCAGCTTCGCGCCGATGATCTCCCAATGGCTGTCGGGCGCGACGTCCTCGCGCTCCACCAGGATGGCGGTGGCGACATCGCCGAAGATGAAGTGGCTGTCGCGGTCCTTGAAGTTGAGGTGGGCGGTGCAGATTTCCGGGTTGAGCACCAGCACGCTTTTCGCCTGCCCGCCATAGATCAGCCCTCGCGCGGCTTCGAGCCCGAAGGTCGCGGATGAGCACGCCACGTTCATGTCGAAGCCGAACCCGTCCACGCCGAGCAGGTCCTGCACCTCCACGGCCACGGCCGGATAGCCACGCTGCAGGTTGGAACAGGCCACGATCACCGCGTCGACGTCGGCGGCGGTCTTTCCCGCCCGCTCCAGCGCGTCGCGGGCGGCCTTCACCGCCATCTCCGCCAGCACGGAAGGTTCGTCGTTGGGGCGTGCCGGGATGCGCGGGGCCATCACGTCTGGGTCGAGGATCGGGTCCTTGGACAGCACGAAGCGGCTCTTGATGCCCGACGCCTTCTCGATGAATTCGGCGGAACTGTGCGCCAGCGCGTCCTTGGTTCCGGCCTCGATCTCCTCGGCGTTCCGCGCATTCCAGAGATCGACATAGGCGTTGAACGCCTCGACCAGCTCCTCGTTGGAAATGCTCTGTTCCGGAGTCCACAATCCGGTGGACGAGATGACGGCTTTCACGGGCGGGTCCCTCTTGGCTATCGGGTCCGTCTAGCGACCCGAGCGCGCGCGTCAAAGGCTAGATGCGGCGCGTCTCCAATGACCCGTCCCGCGCGCAGCAGCCGAGTTCGTGGTCGTTGATCATGCCGACGGCCTGCATGAAGGCGTAGGCGATGACGGGGCCGACGAACTTGAAGCCGCGTGTCTTGAGGTCGCGACTCATGGCCTCGGACTCGGGCGACCGGACCGGCGCATCGCGGAAATGGGTCCATGCATTGACGATGGGCTTTCCGCCGACGAAGCTCCAGAGATAGTCGGAGAAGTCGGTCCCCGCGTCGCGCAGGGCGAGATAGGCACGGGCATTGCCGATCGTCGCGTCGATCTTGGCCTTGGAGCGGATGATGCCGGGGTCCGCCAGCAGGCGCGCGCGGTCGGCATCGGTATAGTGCGCGACCATGTCGGGATCGAACCCGTCATAGACCTTGAGCATGTGTTCGCGCTTGCGCAGGATGGTGATCCAGGCCAGCCCCGCCTGCTGCCCGTCCTGGATCAACTTGGAAAACAGCGCCTTGGGGTCGTAGACGGGCCGACCCCATTCCGTGTCGTGGTACCAGCAATAGAGCCGGTCGCCGGGTGGCACCCAGCCGCAGCGCGGCAGGCTTTCGTCATGGTCGTAGTCGGCGGGTGCTTCACTGATCACAGCCGCTTCTCCATGCCGATATTGCAGCGCGCATAGATCGGGTGCGCGCCCTCATGGTTCACCGTCCAGCCATTGCGCGCATAAAGGCGCAGGGCGGCTTCGTTTCTGGTGTTGGACAGGAGAAAAAGACGGTCGAGTCCGAGCACGTCGCGGGCATAGTCGTGCACCGCATCCATCAGGCGCTGCCCGATGCCATGGCCGCGATAGTCGCCGTCGACCGCCATCTTGGTCAATTCCCATTGCCCGGCATTGGGTCCGCTCACATGCGGCTTGAGCGCAACCGCGCCTGCCACCTCGCCCCCGACATGGGCGGAGAAGACCTGGCCGCCATTGTCCAGATAGAGTTCCGGCCGAGCCACCATCGCCTTGTCGGACTCCTCGAGGTGATGCAATTCCTCGATCCACGCGGCATTGAGCGCGGCGAAGCGTGGCAGGGCTGCAGGGTCGTTGCGTCGGATTTCGACGCGGATATCGTCTGGCTTACTCATGGAGACATTCGTGCCGCAAATGGCGCGCCGCCGCAACGTCATGACGCGACCGACGCGGTGTCGGGCACGGAAGGGTTTTGCGTCCTTCGCACCGCGTCGTACGAAGTGTCGGACGCGAAAAAGCATGAGGAACGGAGCCGATGAAGAAGACCGAAAAGATCGAACTGCGGGTCGATCACGCGGAAAAGGAGCGCCTTTCCTCCATCGCGGAGCGGCGCGGGCAGACGGTCAGCGACGTGGTGCGCGACGCGCTCTCCGCGGAACTGGGC
>JBATXP010000294.1:0-2523 GCA_049673465.1 Litorimonas sp. | reverse complement strand
CGCTCCATCAGCGCCACGTCGGCGACTTCGGCCGGGCGGGCGAGGGCGGCCGCTTGCGCGGGCGCATCCAGATCGTTCCAGACAAAGCGGCGCATCAGCTCATCATCTTCTCGATGGGCAGGACAAGGATCGCCCGCGCGCCGAGCGCTCTCAGATCTTCCAGCGTTTCCCAGAACACGGTTTCCGTGCAGACGGCCTGAACCGCGACGAGGTCGTTCGTCCCTGCCAGCGGCATGACCGTGGGGGCGTCGGAGCCCGGCAGCAATTCGGAGATCGCGTCCACCTTGTCCAAGGGCGCGTTCAGCATGATGTATTTGGAGTCCTTGGACGTGATCACACCGTCGATCCGCCGCAGCAGCATGTCGAGCAGTTCGGCTTTTTCGGGCGACAGGGTGCGGGAGCTGCGGATCAGAACGGCTTCGGAGTCGAGTATGGTTTCGAACGCTTCCAGCCCGTTTGCTTCCAGCGTCGCGCCGGAGGAAACGAGGTCGCAAATGCTGTCCGCCACGCCGATGGACGGGGCGAGTTCCACCGCGCCCTTCATCTCGACCAGCTTGGCGTCGATGCCGCGCTCCGACAAGAAGCGCTTCGTCACGCCCGGATAGGTCGTGGCGATGCGCGTACCCTGCAGATCGTCAGCGGATCGGACGGATCCGCGCTCGGGTGCGGCGAGGCAGAGGCGGCAGCGCGAAAAGCCGAGCTTCATGGCCACATCCGCGTCCAGATCGGTCGTCAACTGCTCCTCGACCAGCACGTTCTCGCCGACAATGCCGATGTCGGCGGCGTCGTTGGAGACGAAGGAGGGAATGTCGTCGTCGCGAACCAGCAACAGGTCGATCGGCATGTTCTTGACGCGCGCGAGCAATCCGCCTCCGCGAATGGCGAAGCGCAACCCGCACGCCTTCAGCAGCGCGAAGCTGTCATCCGCGAGACGGCCCTTCTTCTGCAAGGCGATCCTCAGTCGGTCGCTCATCGGGTCTGCTCCAGCATCAGGCGGTAGCCGCCATGGGGTTCGTCCTTGAGGAAGCGGGAGACGCGGCCGATGGTCGTCGTGCTGACGCCTGTCTCCGCGCTGATATCCCGATAGCTCATCTCGCCTTCGTCCAGCATCTTCGCCACCCGCCAGCGCTCCGACAGGGCACGAAGCTCCGCCGGAGTGCAAAGGTCGATCAGCACGGCCCGCATGGACGATGAGTCGTCTATACGGGCGAGGGCGTCGCAAAGGTCTGTGGTTGGGTCTGACATGATCGTTCGTATGAATGTGTTAGCGCGCTAATACATAGGCTCGCTGCGTTCGCAAGCTCAATCTTGTCATTGTTCTCGGCTTTCACAGAGGCGATTGATCGCGCGTCCGATCTCGCTATGCCGACCCGGTGGCTGTTTACGTCGACGACATGTACAAGTACCGCATGGGACGGTTCCGCGACATGCGGATGAGCCACATGATCGCCGACAGCCGGGACGAATTGCTCGATATGGCGGACAGGCTCGGCGTGCAACATAGATGGATCCAGTATCCCGGTACGCCCAAGGAACATTTCGACATTCCGGTGCGCGTTCGCCTGGAGGCGATCCAACTCGGCGCGGTCGAGGTGAGCATGAAGGAACTGGTTCGGATTATCCGCCGCAAATCGGCGCTAGAAGACTCAGAGCCAATCGCTGCGGAATAGGTCGCTGGCGGGCGGGGCGGGATTCGAACCCGCGAAGGAGTTGCCCCCTTGCCGGTTTTCAAGACCGGTGCATTCAACCACTCTGCCACCCGCCCGTCGCGGTCGCGGAGCTAGGTCCGCCGAGGTGGTGGCTGCGCCATAATGCGCCGGGAAGGGGCCTTCAACCAACAATCTGGGTAAGAGTTCATTTACATTAGGGCTTGTCACACCGTTATCACTGTTTCCGAACGGCGGTTTAGGACTGCCTCCCTATGAGGTGTCCCATCGACATGACCCGGCGAGGTTCTCCCGAACCCGCACCGCGGCGGCGATGAGAACAGGCGAGCGCTATTCACGAGCGCCACCGCCGTGACCGAATGGTGAGGATGCAATGAAGAACGTCATGAAACTGGGACTGATGGCCATGGTCGCGGGAGTTTTCGCGACCGGCTGCGCAACCACATCCGTGACGAAAACCGCTCAGGCGGCCCCTATCACCTACAAGATCGGCTCTGGCGGCGCCCAATTCGCCTCGCTGTCCCTGCCGGACCGCACCAAGCGCCCGGTTCTGCCGCGCGGGCTGGACACGGAACTTACGAGTCCGAGAGGCGGGCAGGGGAAACATTTCGATCCGTCCAAGGTCGACCGCGAACTCTACAGTCATCAGAAGCTGGGCAAGCGCTACACCGTCATGGGTAAGAGCTTCACGCCGCGCCACCAGCCGGGCTACGACAAGACGGGCGAGGCGTCCTGGTACGGCCCCGGCTTCCACGGCAAGCCGACCGCGACGGGAGAGCGCTTCGACAAGCGCGCCCTGACGGCGGCGCACAAGACCTTGCCGCTCAATTCCATGCTGGTCGTGACCAATGTGAAT
>JBATXP010000293.1:0-1563 GCA_049673465.1 Litorimonas sp. | reverse complement strand
GAGCCATTCCTGCCGCAGCAGGTAGACGTCCCAGCCCGGCGCAGCCTCCCGCGCGGCCTCGAGAGTCGCCGGGGCGAGGCGTATCTCCGGCAGCGCCGCGGGCGCCTCGTGCATCGTCCCGCGGTTGCGGAAGACGACGACGTCCGACCCTTCCTTGAACGCCACGGTGTAGTCGGGCAGGTGGTCGTGCTCGATGAGATGGCGCAGCGAGCGGCGGAACTCCTTGAGGGACGACTTCGACCCCGACTTCTTGTGCAGCAGGTCGAGCCCGATCGACCAGGTCGCCTGCCGCCCGCAATGCTTGCGCGCGATCTCGTAGACCCGACGCTCGATCGGCTTGCGCAGCCGGAAGTAGTCCTTGTGGAGCGTCAGCACCTCTTGCGCGCGGATCGCGTTGAACACCCACTCCGACAGCTTCACCTCGCACCACAGGAGCCGTCCGTCGTTGCCGTGCTTGCGCCGGATCGAGGCCGCGTCGATGAGGCCGAACGTGTCGTACTGCTCCTCGTCGCCGGTGCGGATGTTGGTGCTTATGCGCGTGCCGGCCAGCCGGTCGATCGCCTCGATCAGCGCGGCGTAGTCCTTGCCCGCCGTGCCGCGGTTGCAGAACACCAGCAGGTCGCGGGAGTTGAGGCGCACGCGCGCGCTCACCGGCTCCTCGCGGCGCAGGCGGTGCATGATCTGGCTGATGCAGTAGATCAGGATGTCCTTGTCGTAGATCGTGGCGAGCCCCTTCACCGAGGGCGTGATCTCGACCCAGTGGCCGCCGTGCTCGTACTTGCGCACGCTCGTCTCGGGCTTCTTCGAGAGAGAATAGAACGGATGCTCCATCTGCGGCATGACGTCCTTGAGGACCGCGTCGGCCACGTCGCAGATGAACGCGTCCTCCTGCGCGTGGCGCACGGGGAGGAGCTGATCCGAGATCTTCGGGGTTTCGGCCACCATGGCGCCACCTTTCGGGGTTTCGCCCACCCGCGTCAACAGATTCGGGGTATCGCCCACCATCCACGGAGGTTCGGGGTTTTACCCACCGCGCGGTGCATTTCGGGGTTTCACACACCTCGTCCGGGTCAATCTGGCGGTCTGGACCCTGTTCGAACGGGTCGGTCCCTGCCCATGCGGCGGTTCGGGGGAACGCCCACCCGCCAACGGGGGATCACCCACCAAAGTTCGGGGTATCACCCACCGCGTCACTGGAATTGTCGAGCCGGCGCAGGGCGTTCGGACGGCAGCCGCGATCCGTAACACGACTCCTAACACCCTCTAACACACGGCCGCCCGTGCCTTGCCCGCCACGGGCGCGCGGACCCGTCCCGAACCCGGCTTGCCCAGACCGCCGCCGCCAGGGGATAGTCACGGCGCAGGGCCCCAAGACGGCGAAGACCGTGACCGGGCGTTCGAAGCGGGGCATGCCATGATCACCTACGACCTCAACGCCGTCATCCGGAACCACTCCGAGATCCTGGCGGCCCAGCTCGGCGCGCAGCGCGAGAGCCTCTTCCCCCCGGACGCGTCCAAGCAGATGCGCCGCTTCACCTCCGGCGAGGCGGCGCGGATGCTCGG
>JBATXP010000292.1:0-2227 GCA_049673465.1 Litorimonas sp. | reverse complement strand
GTCTTGCTATCCTTATAGGTTCCTCCCCCGGACCGGGGGAGGGGGACCGCATCGCGGGAGTGACCCCGGACTTGATCCGGGGGACCGGAGCGATGGGGTGGAGGGGGAGACAAACGCAAAAAGCCTGCCGACAGGCAGACCCCATTATGGGCTTGCGCCGCACCATCCCCTTACCGTCCTAGCAGACGAACCGTTCCGCTTCGCTTCACGGCTTTGTCGGATTTTCATCCCCCGGACGAAAATCTACGACAAAGCCCCACAGCTTTCCCGCTGGATCAGCTCCGTCGGCAATCGTTCCGACCGCATGTCCGACGCGTCCGCCGCGTCGAGCAGCTTCATCACCATCAACCGCCCCGCCAGGGACAGATCCTGCTGCACGGTGGTGAGCGGTGGTTCGACGTAGCGGGCGAGCTGGATGTCGTCATAGCCGACCACGGCGACGTCGCCGGGGACGGAGCGGCCGTGCTCGCGCAGGGCGCGGATCACGCCGATGGCGATGAGGTCGGAGGAGCAGACGGCGGCGTCGAAACGGGTGCCCCGGCTGATCAGCGCGTGCATGGAACTGGCCGCGCTTTCGATCTCGAAATGGGCGGGGAAGACGAGGTCCGGGTCCATGTCCAGCTTGAAGCGCGACAGCGCCCGGCGGTAGCCTTGATAGCGCTGGTTGATCTCCGGCGCATCCGTATCGCCGAAGAAGGCGATGCGCTTGCGACCCATCCGGGCGAGATGGGCGGTGGCGATCTCGCCGCCCTTGGGATTGTCGGAGCCGACGGACGCATAGTCCTGGCCCGGCAGCTGCCCGCCCCAGACGATGAACTTCATCGGATGCCCGACGAGGCGGTTGAGGCGCTCGTGCAGGAAGCTCTGACCGAGAAAGATGATGCCGGACGCGCGGGAGCTGTCGAGCAGGCGGGACAGATCGTCGAAGTTCTGCGGGTCGGCGTGGGAGACGACATAGTCGCAGCGGCGGCTGCGCGCCGCCTCGCCGATCCCGCCCAACAGCCCCTGGAAGAACGGGTCGAGCATCCAGCCGTCGCGGCCCTGCGGCTTGGGCACGATGACGGAAAGCAGCGCCTGTGCGCTCGCCCCGCCGCTGGGCAGGGAGCGGATATTGTATCCCTGCCGCCGGGCGATGTCCCAGACGCGCCGCTTGGTCTTGTCGGAGACGGCGGGATTGTCGGACAGGGCGCGAGACACGGTGGCGATGGAGACGTTCGCCTCCACCGCAATGTCCTCGAGCCGGACTTTCTTGGTCATGGATTCCCTATACCGGTTTTTCGTAGGGCACGAAGACGAGCAGCAGCGCACCCGACATCATCACGCCGCCCGCCACGACGAGGGTCAGAATCGTCGCCCCGCCGAGCAGCGTCGTCAACACGGTTCCCATGATCGTGCCAACCACCAATTGCGGAATGACGATGAAATAGTTGAAGATGCCCATATAGGTACCCATCCGCTCAGCCGGCAGGGCGTCCGCCAGCAGGGCGTAGGGCAGGGTCAGCACGCAGGCCCAGACCACGCCGATGCCAGTTGCTGCAATCGCAAACTGCGAAGGGTCCAGATACCGTATGGCGATGAACGACAACCCGCCAACAAGTAGGGATAGTGCATAGAATGGCTTGAGACCGATGCCAATTTTCAGGGTTGCTACGCACAGGATTGCCATAGCCAAGCCAATATAAACCAGTCTGACGTCAGATGTGATGAGATAGAATAGTCCGACGAATATGATTGAACCGACGGTGATCCAGATAGCTGTTGTGATAAAACTCTCGCGTAGCTTGTTGATGAACAGTGGTATCAGAAGAGAGAAACCCCAAGCAACGAGACTATAGACGGCAAAGATATCGTTCACCGCCAGCGACCCGGCCCCGAACGCTTCGGACGTCGGATCGGTCGTGCCGAAATGGTGGCTGGTGACGGCGGAGTTGAGATAGACCCAGAGGGTGAAGAAGGCGAACCAGCTGGTGAATTGCACCAGGGCGAGCCGTTTCATCAGTGTCGGCATGGTCGCGAGGTCGTCCATCAGCGAGCCGATCATGCCGGGGCTGCGCTGCGCCTTCAGCCGGACGGCGTTCAGCACGAGCAGAAGGCCCAGGCCGAGCACGAGCGTCGCGAACACGCTGAGCTGCCGCTCCGCCGCGCCCGACAGGACGAGCGCGATCAGCCCCGCGCCGACCGCGAGCGCGATCAGGCCGCGCGTCTGGAACCAGGCGGGGGCGGGAAC
>JBATXP010000291.1:0-7314 GCA_049673465.1 Litorimonas sp. | reverse complement strand
CCCGTGACGAGCGCGCGGCGGCCCGACAGGCGGAAGCTCGGCGTTTTCGGCAACGGATCCACCATGCGTGCTAGGTGGCAGCTGTTGCGGCCGTCGGCGTGGCCTGACCCGCATAGGGGACGTTCTGCCCCGCATAACGACGCACGCGAACGTTGGCCTGTTCGCCGTGGCCCGCGAAACCTTCCATCGCGCAGAGGCGGCTGCAGTACTCGCCGATGAGTGCGCTGGCCTCGTCCGTGGTGACGCGCTGGTAAGTGCACGTCTTCAAAAACTTGCCGACCCAGAGGCCACCCGTGTAGCGCGCGGCCTTGCGAGTAGGCAGCGTGTGGTTGGTACCGATGACCTTGTCGCCGTAGGCGACGTTGGTGCGCGCGCCGAGGAACAGCGCGCCGTAATTCGTCATGTTCTCCAGGAAGTAGTTCGGGTCGCGCGTCATGACCTGGACGTGTTCGCTGGCGATGTCGTCAGCGACCTCGACCATCTCCTCGTAGCTGTCCACGACGATCACCTCACCATAAGTCTCCCATGCGACTCGGGCATGGTCGGCGGTCGGCAGAATGTCGAGAAGCCGGTCGATTTCCGCCATGGTCTTGCGCGCGAACGCTTCCGAATTGGTCAGAAGTACGCCCGGGCTGTCAGGCCCATGCTCGACCTGTCCCAGAATGTCGGTCGCGGCCAGTTCGGGATCGCACCCCTCCTCGTCAGCGATAATGAGCGTTTCCGTTGGCCCGGCAAACAGATCGATCCCAACCCGGCCGAAGAGCTGACGCTTGGCCTCCGCGACGAAAGCGTTGCCGGGACCCACGAGGATGTCGACCGGGTCGATCGTTTCCGTGCCGATCGCCATGGCGCCGACGGCCTGGATGCCACCGAGCGCGTAGATTTCGTCCGCGCCCGCCATGGCCTGGGCCGCCACGATCGCCCGGGCGGGCTTTCCGTCGAAGGGCGGCGCGCAGGTGGCAACGCGGGCCACGCCCGCAACCTTAGCCGTTATGACGCTCATATGGGCCGACGCCAGCAGGGGGTACTTGCCTCCCGGAACATAGCACCCGGCCGAATTGAGCGGGAGGTTCTTGTGACCCAGCACCACGCCAGGTAATGTCTCGACCTCAACATCCTTCATGCTTTCGCGCTGGATCTCGGCGAAGTTGCGGACCTGCGTCTGTGCGAATTCGATGTCCTTGCGCTCCTGCGGGGAAAGGCTGTCGACGCACTTGCCGATCTCCTCTTCCGAAAGACGGTAACTGTCGCGATCCCAGCGGTCGAAGCGGATCGACATATCCCGCACGGCGGCGTCGCCCCGAGCCTCTATGTCCTGAAGCGATGCTTCCACGATCTCGCGGACCTTGCGGTCCGCTTCTGTTTTCGCGGCCGCAGCCGCGCCGCGTTTGAGCCATTTAGCCATGATCGATGGTTCCCCGGAAGAATAGTGCCGTATTACGCGCCCCTGATATTGACTGCGAAGTCAAAAAACACAATAGCTTTTCCGAGGAAGCCTCCGGCTGACGACGCATTGGGGAAAGATCATGATGGCGACGCCAAATGAATTGCAAGAGCGTCTCGTGCGTTACGCGGACCTGCGTCCCTGCTTCAACGCCTTCATCGACACGCGCACCCCTGGCTCGGAAGCCAAGGAAAACTTCACGATCATCGGACCCGGCGTGTCCGAGAATCCCGAGCAGCACGTTCACATTGCGGAGCCGCACGGCTTCAACATTGGCGGAGCGCGGCAGCCCCCGGGATGCGTCAATTCCCAGCACAGCCATGACACGGCCGAAGTCTTTCTCGTCCATACCGGTACCTGGCGGTTCGACATGGGCGAACACGGTGACGATGCTCAGGTCACGCTCGAGGCAGGGGACATCATTTCCATCCCGACTGGGATCTTCAGAGGCTTCACAAACGTGGGGCACAGCACGGGCTACCTGTTTGCCATTCTCGGCGAAGACGATCCTGGCCGGGTGATGTGGGCGCCAAAAGTCTTCGAGATGGCGAAGGACTACGGCCTTGTCCTTCTGGAGTCCGGACGTCTGATCGACAGGAAGAACGGTGAAAGCGTGCCCAGCGATGTGGCCGTGATGCCGCCACCCGGCGCGGACGACCTTGCGCGTATGAAGATCGTTTCGCAGCCCGAAGCGGAGGCCCTCGTCTGGCGTGCAAAGGACAAGTGCACAGGATTTTCGGACACCGTGATAGGCCCCGAGGGATTTTTCGACTGGCCGCACGGCTTCACCGTGAAACATGTCGGTCCGAGCCACAAACGGCCGGCATACTCGGAAGTCCGACCTGACGCGCGTGTCGTCTTCGTCCACCGTGGATGGGCGAGGATTGCAATCGACGGCACGTGCATTGAACTGGCGGCAGGCGATACATACAGCGTACCCGCTTCATGCGAGCACAACATTGAGGCCGAGGACGACACGATCCTCCTCATTGTGGACCGGGTTCGTCCGTCTCGATAACGTAACCCGCGTTCATGGGGCCATTGCGGACATTGTTTCCGCTAACGCCTGGCCATTCGGCGCAGCGCCAAGTGCGCCGTTGCGACTCTAGAAAAGGCGCACAAGCGGGTGCGTCCCAGGCTGACGGCGGCTGCCCGATGACGGCCCAACCAAACCACTGAACTTTTTACGAATTTCTCTCGCACGGAACATTGACCGGAGGCTCGGATCGAGCCGGGACAACACAAACAAGCCGGCAACCCTTTCGGGTGCCGGCTTAGTAGAGGGAGCTTGCTGGGAGCTAGTAGCGCCAGCCGAGGCGGATGCCGTAAGTTCGGGGATCATTGAACGTGCCCTGCACCTCGCCATTGGAGCGAGTCGTGATCCGGCCGAGTGTCGCTTCGTTCTCGATGTTGTGGACGAAAACCTGAGCACTCAGCTGACCGTCCGGTGCTTGCCAGACGATGCGGGCATCCGTCTTGGTAAAGCCTTTCTGCTCGATGTTGGGTGCGGAGGGTGACAGCAGATAGTCACCCGTCCACTGCATGTTGAACTGCGGCGTCAGCGTCCCGCCAATTCCGAGATCGAATTCGTAGGCCATGCCGAACTGGCCCGACCAGTCGGGTGTGTTCTGCACGCGCAGGTCGGTCGGCACATAGGCGAAGTTGAACCGGTCGATGCCCGTTTCCACGAACAGCTCGGGGTTGGTGAAGGCGTTGGGGAAATAGCCCCCGCCGACACCGTAGTTCTGCGGCGCGGTGGGAGGGAACGCGCCCGATCCGCAGGACGGAGCGGTGATGTAGAAGCAGCTGAAGTTGGCCGGCGCGAAGCGCGGGAACTCGTCGTAGCGCGCCTTGAGGTACACCACGGCCGCATTGATCGTCAGCCCGCCGAACGGCTTGGCGATCATGTCGGCCTCGAAACCGGGCGTGTCCTGGGACCCGACATTGAAGATCGTGGTGACGTTGCGCGGCTGGCCATCAATCGTCACGACCTGTGTGCCCTGCTCCTGCAGGTCTTCGTATTTGTTGAAGAACGCTGCGACGTTCAGCTGGAGCTGTCCGTCGAAGAACTGGTTCTTGGACCCCACCTCGAAGGCGGTGACCGTCTCGGAATCGAAGGTCGTCACGGTCCCCGGCGCGTTGGCGACCGTCTGCCCCGCTCCGAAACCACCGGAGTGCTCACCAGTGCTTAAGCTCGCATAAAGCAAGTTGTCCGGCGTCAGATCGTAGTCGGCCGCAACGCGGTAGGTGAAGTATTCGAACTCCCGCTCGCCGCACACGGTGAGGAAGTAGTTCGGGACCGTCGCCACGGCCTGGTCGCTCTGGTTCGTCGAAATGCCCTGTTCGGTCACGCCGCCGCAGGTCTCGTTGAATTCGAGACTGAAGAACGGGTTGACGGCATAGTAGTCGCCCGGGTTGGCAAAGCCCTGCGCCGCCGCGAACTGCCCGGCAAACACGGTTGCCGGATCGCCGAAGGCGGTCTGCTCGGTCGTCTTGTAGGTCTTGTCATCGATCGTGTAGCGCCCGCCGAGCGTCAGCGTCAGCTTGTCTGTCAGGTCGTAGGAGCCCTGACCGTAAATCGCGTAGGATTTGGTCTCTGCGGCGTTGACGTTGCGGGAATCGAAGAGATTTCCGCGCGTGAAGTCGACGGCGCACGAGCCGGGCGGGGTTGTGAAGCTGAACTGGCAGCCATTGGACGCGCCGAAGCCGCCGATCCCGCCATAGTAGGTCGGTAGACCGAGCGACGCCGCGTTGGCCGTCGAGTAGTTCCGGTTGAGGTAGTAGAACGAGTTTCCGTCCCGCCCGGTCTCCTCAAGGTAGAAGGCGCCCAGTGTGTATTCGAGACGGCTGTCCGGATCGGACGACTGCAGCTGGAATTCCTGTGTGAAGACTTCGGACTCCGTGCCGGCCGTGAAATAGCGCAGCGGGATCGGCACGCCGTCCCCGTCGCCACCGGCGACCGTGTCGAAGTCCGTATAGGACGTGATGGAACGCAGGCGGATCGAGTCGTTGAGGTCGTAGTTGATCACACCGCTGACCTGGACCTGCTCGAGATCCTCGAACGGCACGGCGTCGTAGACGGATGCATAGGCTCCCGGCACCGGGATACCGACGTCCGCGCCGCCCACATCCGGGATATTGTCCCGGAAGGCATTGGTGAACGGGAAGAGCGTCCCCGTACCGATGTTCAACCCGTTGAAACCTCCGAGGCCGGGAGGCGTGCCCGTGAAGTCGTACTGGACGCCGTTGAAGGTCAAAGAACCGCCAGGCGGCGTGATGAGGCTCGGATCAACGGCAACACCGATGACCTTGCCGTTGACCGCGTTAAAACCCGCGCCGCCACGCTCGAAATAGCTGCCCCGCAAGAGCACTTCCAGCCGGTCGTCCATGGAGGACGGTGCCCAGCGCAGCGTGCCGCGGACATAGTTCTCGTCCTTGTCCTGCAGATCGGCGGCCGAAGAGACGATGCTTTCCAGAAATCCGTCCCGGCGTTCGAAAGCGCCGGCGAGCCGCAAGCCGAGATCGTCGCTGATCGGCAGGTTGACAAAGCCCTCGCCCCGGAAGCGGTTGTAATCCCCGATAGTCACGTCGACCCCGGCCTCGAAGATGTCCGACGGGGTAGCCGTCGTCAGCGCGATGTTGCCGCCATAGCTGTTGCGGCCAAAGAGTGTCCCTTGCGGACCCTTTTGGACCTCGACCCGCTCCAGATCGACCAGAGCGGCCGTCGCCTGTTGCGGTCGGGCCTGGTAGATTTCGTCGATATAGAAGCCGATGCGAGGGTCGGAGTTCAGCCCAACGGCTTCGGTGTAGACGCCGCGAATGGCCGGGCGCTGGGCGGCTCCCGAGCGCGCGAGGCGAAGACCCGGCACGACCTGCTCGAGGCGGCTGACGTCGCTGATGTCCTTTTCGAGAATCTCTTCGCGACTGATCGCCGTGATCGAAATCGGAACGTCCTGAAGGTTCTCCGCGCGGCGTTGCGCCGTGACGATGATCTCGTCGATGGATGACGCGGACGCTTGGCGCGTGTCATCGACCTGCGCACTGGCGGCCATGGGTACGGCAAGCGCAATCGCCGCAGCGCCCGCCAGCAAGGCCGCGGAGCGGCTGGATGTCGATGATTTCATGGTTTCCTCCCTTTGTGACAAAATCTTTATTGCAAGCGCAGTCACAACGCAAGAGTGCTGTAGCAAAGGGGTTTTTCAGGAGGTTAGGACCTTGATTCCACTGTAGTCCTGCACTCGGATGCAACCAGTCATGGAAGCCGCGACCGGGTTGGATCAATGGCGAAAGGAATGTCTTCGAACGGATCTAGCCCCATCTGCTGCAGGATGTGGGGAATGTCGATCATAACCCAATTGTCGGCAATCTTGTGGTTCCGGTCCACCCGGTACCAGTCAGCCACGCGCATATCGACCTCGACATGCGTCGGCGGGAGCCCGAGCCAGTGCGCGCCGCTATGGCGACCGCGCATGACCGGCCATCCAGCCGTCATGGCAAAACGTCCGTCTCCGATCTCGCAGAAGTGCCCTTCCCTGTCGATGTCTGTTCCCTCGGCCCTCGGGAGCCCGCGGCGATCCGGAAACGCCTTCAGAAACAGCGCGCCGTGACTGTCCCGGAAGCCCTCCATCCCGCGGCTGGAGCCTATGCCGGCTGGGCCGAACCAGTTCATGCGCGCGGCCCAGTGCGGGCTGTGATGCGCGGCGGCGCTCGCCCGGTCCACGACCGCAGGTCCGGCGGGCAGCCCGTGCTGCATCTCGCGGACGATCGCCAGGGTCCTGTTGCCGTCGGCAATTTCGCCATGGTGCGTGTCGATGGGCGTAAAGGGCCAATGTCCGGCAGACCCTGGCATTGCCCGAAACGGATACACGCCGCTCTTCAACATCAGGTCTATGAGATCCAGCATGACGAAGCTGGCGATGATTCGGCCGTCTTCGAACACCGCGTTCATTCCGAACCTCAGCGCCGTAAGCTTTTGGGTCGGAGGGATGGACGCCAAAGGTGCTAGAAAATTTCCCATGATGTGGCCGAGAAGGCTTGCATGCCTGCGGTCTTCGTAGGTGCCCTCAAGAACCAGCCCCGGCCTAATCTCATAGTCCGGCATGGCCCGGCGGAGAGGTGTCCAGAAGCCTTCCGCGATATCCTCGAGCCCTTCCGCCTCGCCGAATGGCGCAAAGACGCGCGCCGTCGCCGTTTTGCTCATATAGTCGGAAAGACACTTCCGATCCGACGCTGGCGACCCCCGTGACAGGCTCTCGACCAAGCCAAGCATGGCTGCTTTTTCGCTCATGGAACGCTCCCTCCTGCAAACCCTAGCTATCTGCATGCGGATGCACTACCGTCAATTCACGGGCTGGAACGCGGGAGGCGGACTGGACCGCGGGGAGACCACCATGTCCACACTTTCGTCTGGCAAACCGAAACTGCGTCCAGTGGACAAGGCCATGTACGGACTCGGGAGCACGGCCGAAGCCATCGTCTATACGAGCACGGTCAGCTTCCTCCTGCTCTTCTACAACCAGGTCCAGGGCATCAATGCCGGGCATGTCGGGACAGCGCTGGCCATCGGCATGATGTTCAACGCCATATTCGACCCGATCGTGGGATCCTGGTCCGACCGGGTGAAGTCGCGGCTTGGACGGCGGCATCCCTTCCTGTTCGCCTCCATCCTGCCGGGCGCCTTGTGCTTCTATGCCCTGTTCAGCCCGCCGGAGGCCCTGGGCGACTTCCAGACGCTTGTCTGGCTCGTGACCTTCAACGTGCTGCTGCTCCAATGCATGTCGCTCTACCACACCCCGCACATGTCGCTCGGGGCCGAGCTGTCAGACGACTATCTGGGCCGGTCGAGCATCATGGCCTACAACACCTTCTTC
>JBATXP010000290.1:0-12034 GCA_049673465.1 Litorimonas sp. | reverse complement strand
CCACCATCACGGTCGGGGTCACCACGCCCTTGCGCGTAACCAGCCGCGTCCCGGCGCGTACCGTCTTGCCGTGGACCGCGTCGGACTCCAGCAGGACTTCGGGGTTTTCGATGAAATCGCCCATGTGGTCCGGGGCGACCGCATCCGGCCCGCCCAGCCAGCGCTCCAGCGTCTCGTTGAGCGACAGGATGTGCCCGTCGCGGGAGACGGAGAACAGGCCGATGGGGGCCTGGGACAGGACGGACCGGTCCGGCCCGGTCTCCTGCGAGGGCTCCACGGTCCACAGGCGCGCGGAGGCGTCCGTGCCCAGCCGGTCCACGCGCACGCGGTAGCGCGTCGATTCTCCGTCCGGGGATAGCAGCGCCACCACCGTTTCGGCGGATCGCTCCGCGTCGGGCATGTGGTAGAGGCGGAACAGGGCGGAGGAGGCCTCGCCGTCCTCGGGCGCGAACAGCCGGTCCACGGGCGGCGGCGTGTCGCCGACCATGTCGATCTTCAGCGTCCGTGCCATGTCGAGATAGGCGCGGTTGGCCAGGACCGGCACGTTGTCGCGCGTGATCAGCTGCGGCCGGTCGGCCTCGAAGAAGGCGGCGGTGTAGAGCGTGTCGCGTCGCTCCGCGCGGCGGTCATGCGCCCCACCCGTCCGCATCACGATCAGGAGGGCGGCGGCGAGGATGGCGCAAAGCGCGATGATGCCGCCCGCCAGCACCTGGGCGGACGGGGCCAGCACCGACCAGCTCCGCGCGCTCCACAGGCTCGCGCCAAGAATGAAGGCCAGCAGGAGGCCCAGCCCGAACCAGCTGGCAATGCGGTTGTCGCGCTGTCCGGTATCCTCGAGTCGCGTGGGGCGGGTGTTCGTGTCGCTCATGATTCCGATCTAGCGTGATTTGACTTTCCGGCGGGACTTTCGGACCCTAAACGGAAGCCTTGCCCGTTCAACGACATAATACGCTCCAGATGAAACACGTCACGATCGCCGCCCTTGCGGCCCTGTCCATGGCCATGACCGCCCTGCCCGGCTGCGCGCCCAGCGCGCCGCAAGCCGACCGAGAGGCGCTGGTGGTGCAGGAGAGCGAGCGGTTGAACGCCTGGTTCGACGCGCGCTACGAGGAGACGCTGGCCCGCTCGCCCATGACGCGCACCTATCTGGGCCGCAATGACGGCCAGGACGAGCTGGACGATATCAGCCAGGTCGCGCTGGACGAGGAGGCCGCGCTTCGACGGTCCTGGCTGACCGAATTGCGCCGCGATTTCGACATCGACCGGCTCGACCCGCAGACGGCGCTGTCCTACCGCCTGTTCGAAATCGAGCAGGATACGTGGCTGGCGACCCACGCCGTATCGGGCAACGACTATGTCTTCCAGCACATGAGCGGGCCGCATTCGAGCCTGCCGAGCTTTCTCATCAACTTCCATCGCATCGCGTCGGAAGCCGATGCCAAGGCCTATATCGCCCGGCTGGAGGCGTTCGACGACTATCTCGGCCAGGCGGAAGCCCGCGCCCGCGCCCAGGCGCAGGACGGTGTGCTGCTGCCGCGCTTCGTGTATGAGAAGATCAGTGGCCCGTCGCGCAACATCGTCACGGGCGCACCCTTCACGGAGGGCGATGACAGTCCGCTGCTGCGGGACTTCGTGAGCAAGCTGGCCAGGACCGACCTGTCGGAGGAGACGCGTGAGGCGCTGATCGCCGAGGCGGAGGACGCCCTGCTGGGGTCCGTCAAGCCCGCCTACGATTCTCTGCTCGCGCTGTTCGAGGAGCATGCCGCGCTGGCGACCGACGAGGACGGGGCGTGGAAGCTGCCGGATGCGGAAGACTACTACGCTACGCGGCTGAACTTCTACACCACGACGGACCTCACGGCGGACGAGATTCACGACATCGGTCTGCGCGAGGTCGCCCGCATCCAGGACCGGATGCGCGAGATCATGGCGCGCGTCGGGTTCGAAGGCAGCCTGCAGGACTTCTATGCCTTCCTGCGCACCGACCCGCAATTCACCTATTCCGACGACCAGCAGGGCCGGGACGCCTATATCGCCGACGCGACCGCCATCATCGACGAAATGAAGGCGCGGTCCGACGATCTGTTCCTGACCAAGCCCCGCGCCGACATGGTGGTGAAGCGCGTCGAGCCGTTCCGCGAAGCCACCGCCTTCGGCGCCTTCTACGACAGCCCCGCCGTGGACGGGTCGCGCCCCGGCACCTACTACATCAACCTCAAGGACATGGCTGATCAGCCCAAATTCCTGCAGCAGGCGCTGGCCTATCACGAGGGCATTCCCGGCCACCACATGCAGATCGCCATCGCGCAGGAGCTGCAGGGCCTGCCGGAGTTCCGCAAGCTGGGCGGGCATACCGCCTATATCGAAGGCTGGGCGCTCTATGCGGAGGAAATTCCCAAGGAGCTGGGCCTCTACACCGATCCCTACATGGAGTTCGGCCAGCTCGGCATGGAGATCTTCCGGGCCGCGCGGCTGGTGGTCGATACGGGCATCCACCACAAGAAATGGACCCGCGAAGAGGCCGTTCAGTACTATCTGGAGAACATTCCCAACCCCGAAGGCGACGTGCGCGCCGAAATCGACCGCTACATCGTCTGGCCCGGCCAGGCGACCGCCTACCTGATCGGCAAGCTGAAGGTGGTGGAGCTGCGCGAGCGTGCGGAAAGCGAGCTGGGCGAGGCGTTCGACATCCGCGAGTTCCACGACGCCGTCCTTCTCAGCGGTTCGGTGCCGCTCGACATTCTGGAAGACAATATCGACCGCTACATCGCGGACGCAAAGGACAGAGCATGACCCATCTCCGACCCCTCGCCGCGGCGCTGATCCTGCTCGCGGGCTGTTCCCCGTCCGAAACGCAAGGCCCGAACGCAACCGCGCCGACCGACGTGCAGGCGTCCGCACCCGCGCCGGCCGCCACAGCGGTGGACAGGGACATGACGGAGTCCGACCGCCTGAACGCCTGGTTCGAGCGGCGCTTCGAGGAAGACGCGCTGGAGCGGCCGGAATATCTCGCCCAGCTCGGCCGTACGGAACGTCAGGACGAATGGAACGACGAAAGCCGCGCCGCCTATCTGGACCGCGTCGACCGCGCCCGACAGGACCTCGCCTTCCTGACCGAAGAGGTCGACGTGGATGCGCTGGATGAGGAGGCGCGCCTGTCCCACCGCCTGTTCGTCCGCAACGCGCAGAACCGCGTCGACGGGCTGCGCTGGAACGACCATGACTACCTGTTCACCCAGATGAGGGGCGCCCATGCGGGTGTGCCGACCTTCCTGCTGAACAACCACCGCATCGCCAGCGAAGCGGATGCGCGCAACTATGTGACGCGGCTGACCCGCATCCCGGAAAAGCTCGACGCGCTGCGCGAGCGATCGGCGGACGCGTTCGATGAAGGCATCGCCCCGCCGCGCTTCGTCTATGCCCACACCATTCGCGGGATCGACAACATCCTGTCCGGCGCGCCGTTCGAGGACGGGGCGGAGCTGAACCTCATCCTGGAGGACTTCCGCGCCAAGGTGGACGAGCTCGGCCTGCCGGACGAGACGCGCGAAGCCCTGTTCGCCGACGCCATCGACGCGATGGACGAACGGGTCGGCCCGGCCTATCGCCGCCTGCGCGAGGAGCTGGTGCGCCAGCAAGCCGACGCCACGACCGACGACGGGGCGTGGAAGCTGCCCAATGGCGACGACTATTACGCCCACCGCCTGCGCCTGATGACGACGACCGACCTGTCCGCCGACGAGATCCACGAGATCGGGCTGAGCGAGGTCGACCGCATCCACGCCGAGATGCGCGCCATCATGGAAGCGGTCCGGTTCGACGGCACGCTGCAGGAGTTCTTCGAATTCATGCGCACGGACGAGCAATTCTACTATCCGACCACGGATGAGGGAAAGCAGCGCTATCTGGACGAGGCGACCTCCATCATCGACACGATCGAGGCGGTGCTTCCAGACTATTTCATGCGCCTGCCCGAAGCCGAGCTGGAAGTGCGCGCGGTCGAGCCGTTCCGCGAGCAGGCCGCCGGCAAGGCCTTCTATTCCCGCCCCGCGGCCGACGGCTCGCGCCCCGGCTACTACTATGCCAACCTCTACGACATGGCGCAGATGCCCATCTACCAGATGGAAGCGCTCGCCTATCACGAGGGCAGCCCCGGCCACCACATGCAGATCGCCCTGGCCCAGGAGCTCGACGGCGTGCCGAGTTTCCGAAAATTCGGCCGCTACACCGCCTATACGGAAGGCTGGGGGCTCTATTCGGAGTTCCTGCCCAAGGAGATGGGCTTCTACCAGGACCCCTATTCCGACTTCGGACGGCTCGCCATGGAGTTGTGGCGCGCGGGCCGACTCGTGGTCGATACCGGCCTGCATTCCAAGCGCTGGACCCGCGAGGAGGCGATCGACTACCTCGCCGAGAACACGCCCAACCCGCAGGGCGACATCGTTAAGGCCATCGAACGCTATATCGTCATGCCCGGCCAGGCGACGGCCTACACGATCGGCATGCTGAAGATCATCGAGCTGCGCGAAGCCGCCAAGACGGAGCTGGGCGAGGATTTCGACATCCGCGAATATCACGACGTGGTGCTGAGCAGCGGTCCGGTCCCGCTGGACGTGTTGGAGGAACGCGTCGCGGCCTGGGTGGCGAGCAAGGGGTAGGACGTTCCAGCTATGGGTTCGAGACGCGAGCCGCGCTGATCGAGGGCGGGCGCGGACGATACGGTCGTGCAAAACGGAGATAGCGCGGAACTCCTTCTCCCCGCGGCGCGGGGGTTTGCCACAAAGCGCGCTAGCGGCGCGCGACTGGCATGGCGTGCCCGAAGGGCGGATGGGGGGTTGCTCGCAGATGTGAAGTGCGGTTGGCGTGGGTCACCAACTCGCCAGATCGCCAACGTGTGGCCGGTCATCGACCTTGAGGATACCCACTCCAGCCATACGCCTCTTCCGATAACTTCCCCCCATCGACCTCGCTACGCTCGCCCACTTCCCCCCGCGCCGCGGGGAGAAGGAGTCCATAGGCTCTCCCGCCACGTAAGTTCCTCTCCCGTAAGGGGTTTGCGACCAAGCGGCTAGCGCGCCGCGACTCGCATGGGCACGACGCGTAAAGCGAAGATGACGGAGGGGAACACCCAAGATCAGCCGCGCGAAGCGCGCCCGCTCCCTCTTCATCCACACAAATGCACCTTCACCGCCTCCCCTAACCCTCTGTTTCCATTCACTAAAAAACTTATCCACACCAAGATAATCCCCACCCACCCCCTTTGGCCCTATTTTCACTCCCGTTCGCTGCCACGGCATGGGGAGATGCATAGCCCTCGAGCGGCAGCGGATGGGAGCGAAGGATTTGGAATCGGGCGCGGCGAACGAGGCCGCGGCGGCGAAAGTCTGCAGGCGCTTCGGGATAGAACGGTCGAACGGCGGGAGGTGACGCTCTCCGCGACCCGGCATGCATCCCGGAACGCCGTCCGACCCGGATGGGAGCCCGCGCCGCCGCTATGCAGGGCGGAGCGGCCCCCTGATCTTTCCGCGCCCCGTACAGCCGGCTCGCACGGGCCTGGGCGAGTGCGCCGACGACCTCCCGCCGACTTCGTTCGGACGGCGGGGGAGAGGCCGCCCGGACAGTGCAGGTAGGCGGTGCGGAGCGCGGCAGGACCGGCCCTCCTCCCTCGCGCGGGCCTTGCCCTTGCGTGAAACGGTACTTTCCTTGTTCTTCCGACGCGAAGACAAGGCCCGCGCCCCGTGCCACGGCACGGATGACGGAAGGTTTGCCGGACGGGGCGGTTCGGTCGCACCACCGGGGCTGCGTGGGTGGGAGAGTGGAGGCAGGAGTGTAGAATGATAGCAACGCCACGCCGGGTGCAAGGCTCCTCCGGCGCGACCCTCCTGCCTTCCCCGTCTGACCATCCCCCTCTCTCCGCTCAGGCCGACTTGATCGGCCTGCCCATCTCCCAACGCTCACGGCTGGCTGAGCAGTCTGCGGAAGGCAGGCATGGAGCGGGTCACGCAGGCCACGGCCCGCTTAGCCGCACCGGGGGGAGATGGGCTCGCCGATCAAGTCGTCGAGAGCGGGGATCGGGGAGGCGTGAGGTGGGAGCGGCTCGCCTGTCACTCCACGCTCCCCCGTCCCCGGCACTTGTCGCCGGGGTCTGGATGCCTTCAATCCTACAAGTCGCGGCCCGGGAGGACGCCCTCGCACGGACCTCGGCGACGAAAAGAAAAAGCCTGCCGTGAGGCAGACCTTTGGGTCGATTGGGCTCGCACCGAGGGGTTCCCTTTCCGTCCTTTGGGACGGACGCCTGCGGCGGGATTTGCTACGGTCCGCTTCGCGGCCCTTAGACCCCTATCGGGGAAGCAAATCCGTGGGGCCAGTTTCTAGCCGGCCCGCATCCTCTCCCCGCGCTCGTGCAGTTCCTGCGCTTCGATCGACATCGTGGCGATGGGGCGGGCTTCGAGGCGGCGGACTCGGATGGGGTCGCCGGTTTCCTCGCAATAGCCGTAGGTTCCGGCCTCGATGCGGGCGAGGGCCTTGTCGATCTTGCGGACGAGCTTGCGCAGGCGGTCCTTGGTGCGGAGCTCCAGCTGGCGGTCGGCATTGTAGGTGGCGACGTCGGTCGGATCGGGGTGGTTGACCCGCTCGCCCTGGAGATATTCGACCGTGCCGCGCGTCTGTTCGGTGATCTCTTCGCGCCAGGTCAGCAGACGGCGGCGGAAATATTCGCGCATCCGGTCGTTCATGAACGGCTCTTCGTCCGTCGGGACGTAATTGGCCGGAAGGAAGGTGGTGTTGGACTTGGTCATGCTCGTTCCCCGTGCAACCGATCGCCCGCAGCAGGGGCGAAAACAATTGGGAGCCGCCGGGCGTTTTCGCCTCGTTCGGCCCGATATCGCCCCATCCCTTCACGGGGCTGCCCGAAGTGGCCCGGACGGCGGCGCGATAGGTCGGGAAGTGATTCCCCTCAAGAGCGCGACTCACATATGGGCGATGATTGCCCGGCGCGGTTCAACTGGATTGATTTCGCGCGCGACCGGGCCTTGCAAAGACCGGCATTTGTGCGGATGGAGCCGCGCGAAGGAACGAGAAGGACGAAATGCGCATGCGCTTTGAAGGCACCAAGGACTACGTCGCCACCCAGGACCTGAAGATGGCGGTCAATGCCGCCATCACGCTGGAAAGACCGCTATTGATCAAGGGCGAACCGGGCACGGGCAAGACGGTGCTGGCGCATGAGATCGCCAAGGGGCTGAACGCGCCCCTGCTGGAGTGGAACATCAAGTCCACCACCAAGGCCCAGCAGGGCCTCTACGAATATGACGCCGTGGCGCGGCTGCGCGATAGCCAGCTGGGCGACGATCGGGTCCACGATATCGGCAACTACATCAAGCGCGGCAAGATCTGGGAGGCGTTCGAGAGCGAACGGCGCCCGATCCTCCTGATCGACGAGATCGACAAGGCGGATATCGAGTTTCCCAACGACCTGTTGCACGAACTCGATAAGATGAGTTTCCACGTCTACGAGACGGGGCAGACGGTGACGGCGGACAACCGGCCGATCATCATCATCACGTCCAACAATGAAAAGGACCTGCCCGACGCCTTCCTGCGTCGCTGCTTCTTCCACTACATCCAGTTCCCGGACGAAGAGACTATGGCGCAGATCGTCGGCGTCCACTTCCCGGACCTGAAACCGCGCCTGCTCTCGGCCGCGCTGAAACGGTTCTTCGAGGTTCGGGCGATGCCGGGCCTGAAGAAGAAGCCGTCCACCTCCGAGCTGCTGGACTGGCTGAAACTGTTGCTGGTCGAGGATATCGATCCGGAAACCCTGCGCGAAACGGATCGCAGCAAGCTGATCCCGCCCCTGCATGGGGCCTTGCTGAAGAACGAGCAGGACGTGCATCTGTTCGAGCGATTGGCCTTCCTGACGCGCCGCGAAGGCTGACGAGGGGCCCATGTCGAAAACCAAAAGGGCGCGCCGATGGCGCGCCCTTTTGGCTTGGACCAATAGAAAGCCCAGAGAGGTCTTAAGCGGGCTAGAGGCCCAGCAGCAGGGCCAGCAGGAACATGAGCACCGCCAGCAGGATGTTTTTCAACGCTTCGATCATGGGGCGGCCCTTAGCAGCAAATCCTAACGATTTCCAGCCGTCCGGCTGAAAAGTTTCGCGGCAGAGCCGCTACCAGAAGACCGCATAGAGCGCGACCAGGATCACGATGATCGCGATGGAGGTGATGTTGAAGCTCGGGCGCGTGCGGAAGTCGATCTGCGACAGCGGCACGAGGCGCGCCATGGCGGGCGCGGTCGTGAGATGGCTGACCGCGATGCCGAGACCCATACAGAGCAGGAAGATGACCCAAATGCGGTTGACGAAGGCGAAGTCCGGGAAGGCGAACTTGAAGATGACCGACACCAGAACCGAGGCGATCAGGGCCGCGAAGGCACCGGCGCTATTGGCGCGCGCGTAGAACATGCCCAGCAGGAACACGGCCACCACGCCCGGGGCGATGAAGCCGGTATATTCCTGCACCGTCTGGAAGGCGCTGTCGAAACCGCCGAGGAAGGGACGCGCGGCGAACACGGCGATGATCATGGACAGCACGGCGACGGTCCGCCCGACGCCGACATAATGCCGTTCCGTCTCGTCCGGCTTCATCATGGAGCGGTAGACGTCCATGGTGAAGATGGTGGAGATCGAGTTCACCATGGATGCGAGCGAGGACACGATGGCCGCGACCAGCGCCGCGAAGATCAGCCCGCGCAATCCGCCCGGCATGATCGCCATGATCGATGGATAGGTCCGGTCGGTCGTGGCCGAGAGCGCCTCGCCGTCCAGCGCGCCGAACTCCGGCATGACGAGGACAGCGGCAGCGATGCCCGGCACGACGATGATGAGCGGCATGATGAGCTTCAGCGCGGCCGCGAAGACGAGGCCCTTCTGGGCCTCTGGCAGGTCCTTGGCCCCTAGCGCGCGCTGGATGATGTACTGGTTGAAGCCCCAATAGGAGAAGTGGAGGATCCAAAGCCCGCCCAGCAGCGTCCAGATGCCGGGCAGCGTGTCGTAGCCCAGCTGGCCGGGCTCGAAGATCATGTCGAAGCGCTCGGGCAGTTCCGTATACATGCGCTCGATGCCGCCGAACAGGCTACCATTGCCGATCATGGACACGGTCAGATAGGCGATGATCAGACCGCCGACGATCAGGATGACGACCTGGATGATGTCGGTCAGCGCGACCGCCTTCAGCCCGCCAAAGATGGAATAGGCGATGGCGAACGCGCCCAGCGCCCCCATGGCGACGACGATGTTCAGGCCCGTCAGCGTTTCCACGGCCAGACCGCCAAGCCACAGCACGGTGGTGAGGTTCACCAGCGTGTAGAGGGCGATCCAGTAGATCGACATGGTCGTCTTCACGCCCGTGCCGAAGCGCTGGTCGAGAAATTGCGGCATGGTGTAGATTTCGCGCTTGAGGAAGATCGGCAGGAAGAACTTCGCCACGATCAGCAGCACGATGGCGGCCTGCCATTCATAGGCGGCGATGGCGAGGCCGATGCGGAACCCCTCCCCGCTCATGCCGATGATCTGCTCGGCGGAGATGTTGGCGGCGATCAGCGACGCGCCGATAGCCCACCAGGGCAGCGACTTGCCCGCCAGGAAATAGTCTTCGGTCGTCTTGGTGCTGCCCGCGGGCTCCCGCGAGACATAGATCGCGACCCCGAACAGGATGACGGCGTAGAGTGCCAGGACCCCTAGGTCCAGATTGGACAGAAGCATGATGTTCCCCTCGATGCGGGTCGTCTTCCGAATACGGCGCGACCCTGTCGACCTACCTATGCCGCCAGTAAGACAGCGCTGTCAATCGGCTTGTGACGAGGCTTAGGGCATCGTGACGTCGTGACCGTAAAGCCAGTCGAGACGACGGCGGACGATCCAGGGGGCGACATGACCGGCCAGCCACATCGGGCCGTAGGTGGCGAGTTGGGCTGGCAAGGTGCGGCGGTGAAAGGTCTTCATGTTGGCGCGGGACGCCGCCTGCACGCGCGCCGTTCGGGCCAGCCGCGCGGACTGATAGGCCTGGAGAGCCTGTTCCACCGAACGACCGGGTTCGGAAAGGTCGCGAGCGAGCACCCAGGCGTCCTCGACGGCCATGGCCGCGCCCTGCGCGAGAAACGGAAGCATCGGATGGGCCGCGTCGCCCAGCAGCGTGGCCCGGCCTTGCGTCCAGCTCCGCAGCGGTAGCCGGTCATATAGCGCCCAGCGATAGACATCGTCGGCTCCCGCCGCCTGGAGGATGGAGGCAATGACGGGATGCCAGCCCACAAAGTCGCGCAGGGCGTCTTCCCGCGACCCTCGCGCGGACCAGCCATCGTCGGCAGGGTCGTCCCGCTCGACGACGCCGACGAAGTTCGCCAACTCTCCGCGTCTCAGGCGGTATGTCACCGCATGCCGACCCTTTCCCACCCAGGCGCAAGCCGTGGGATCCGGCGCGAGCGAGCCGAGTCGGTCCATCGGCACCACGACGCGCCAAGCCACATTGCCGGTAAACACGGGATCGTCGGGGCCGTGCATCTGCGCGCGGACTCGGGAGCGGATGCCGTCCGCCCCGATCAACACGTCGCCCCGGACCGTGCGACCGTCGCCGAGTTCGACCGATACATCCCGTTCGGTCTGCGCGAAGCGCTCGACGGACGCGCCGAGATGGACGGATATCTTGGGATCGTTCTGGAGGGCCTCGGCCAGAACGGACACATAATCCGCGCGGTGAATGTGGAGGTAGGGCGCCCCCCAACGGCGGGGCGCTCTGTCTCCCAACGAGACTTGAAAGACGGCACGACCGGTCCGGCCCATCCGCATCTCGATCGCCTCCGGGCGAAAGGCCACGGAGGCGAGACGCTCATCGAGCCCGAGCGCGCGAAACACGTTCATCGCGTTCGGGGGAAGCTGGATGCCCGCACCGACCTCGGCAAAGGCCGTCGCCCTCTCGAACAGCTCGACCCGGTGGCCGCGATGCGCCGCGCAGAGCGCCGCCGTCAGCCCGCCAATGCCGCCGCCCGCAATAAGAATCCTCATGCCGTTCCCCCGAAGGGAATGGCACTTGATTTATAGAAGTCAGGAAAAAGAATCGGCGATGCCACGCAATGAAAGAAGGTGGCGGAGACGAAGGGATTCGAACCCTCGATGGGCTTTTGACCCATACTCCCTTAGCAGGGGAGCGCCTTCGACCACTCGGCCACGTCTCCGGCGGCGCGTAAAGCCCATGACAGCGGCGTTTACAACTCTTTTCTCCACCCCATCGGAAACATCCAGTTTGCGGGTTCGCGTCGGAACATGTCGTGAACCGTCCGGGGAAACCGGGGAAAATCTGGGGAGTGCATGTTCAGCCCGCCCCAAGCGGCCGGCTCGCGCGGACTTCACGGCGCGGAAAGCCCGGCCATGCAACTCGCCATACGGGCGGGCGGGGGTGGTGCTGTGATGGCCGGGTTCGCTGTTTTCTGGCTATCGGCCGGCACTATTAGCGTGCTGCTGACCTACTTCACGCCGGGCACCAATACGTCCTTCACGGTCACCAGAGACGGCGATCCTGTGGGCAATGTCGAGGCAAGCCTTTGGGTGACGGTCATGCTGGTTGGGCTGATCGTTGTTTGGCCCGCCCTCTACATCAAGGGTCGGTCATGACATGCCCAACCCCGCATGGTGGATCACCCGCGACGGCGACCGCGAAGCCGTCGCCCTGTTCGAGCGCCACTACAGCGCGCGGTCCCTGGAAGGCCGCACGCAGTTCGTCGGCCCTGGCGAGCATATCGTCCTGCGCACATGGGATTGCGACGCCCTGTTCGTCTGGCGCGCCTTCCTCGAAAATCTCGGCAACGAGCGCATCGAGTGCAGCGTCTTCCGCAATGAAGGCCCGCACCTGTCCTCAGACCTTATCCGACAGGCTGACGCCATCGCTGATGCGGTCTGGCCTGGTCGCCGGCGTCATACCTTTGTCGATGCGGCGCGGGTCCGATCAACTGTGCCTGGATGGTGCTTTCGCCGCGCCGGGTGGA
>JBATXP010000289.1:0-3015 GCA_049673465.1 Litorimonas sp. | reverse complement strand
GCGGCTGATCCTGCCCTCGCCCGTGCCCTCCTCCAACCAGAATGGACAGGACCGGCTGGAACTGCTGGTGCCCTGCGCCGCGATCGGGGCGGAGCTACGCGCCTATGCCGGGCGCATCGCTCTCCTGAGCCTGCTGATCGCCGTGTTCGTCGGCGCGCTGATCTACTTCGCCATGCTGCGCCTGATCGTGCGACCCGTGCAGCGGCTGGCCGAGGACATGACCGCCTTCCGCGAAGCCCCCGAAGTGCGCCGCAACAGCAAGCCATCGCTGCGCCGCGACGAAATCGGCCAGTTGCAGCGCGAGTTCCACGAGATGAAGCAGTCCTTGCGCGCCGCCTTCCGCCAGCGCGAACGGCTCGCCAGCCTCGGCCTGTCGGTCACCAAGATCAATCACGACCTGCGCAACGTGCTCTCCACCGCCTTGCTGATGGCGGACCGGTTATCCACCCACTCCGACCCGCAACTGGCGGAGATGGGCGAGCGCCTCACCCGGACGGTCGAACGCGGCGTCGGCCTGACGGAGGAAGTGCTGGACTATTCGTCCGCCCGCGAACCCGAGCCGCAGAGCGAGCGGGTGCAGCTGGGCCGCGTCGTCGCCGACCTGCAGCTGGACATGCGCACGGCTTTTCCGCGCATCTGGGTCGCCAACCGGATCGGACGGGAGGTCTGGGTCATGGCCGACCCGGAGCAGCTCTACCGCATCCTGTCGAACCTCGCGCGCAACGCCGCCCAGGCCATGGTGGAAGCCGGCACGCGCGAGCCCCGCATCGTGATGGAAGCCGACCTCGTCGCCGACACGGCCATCCTGCGCGTCGAGGATAACGGGCCCGGCCTGCCGGACACCGTGGAGGACCGGTTGTTCCTGCCCTTCACGCGCGGCACCAGCGAGGGCAGCACGGGGCTGGGCCTGTCGATCAGCAAGGAATTGGCCGAAGGCATGGGCGGGTCGCTGGAGCTGCTGGACACGTCGGAGACCGGGACGAGCTTCATCCTGGGGCTGCCCTTGGCCGCCTAATCCTCGGAACTCCTGACTCTCTGGCGGATTCCGCTAGCGATGGATTGGATTTTCGACACGACCTGGCACCTGGAGTGGCTGAGCGAGCTGCCATTGATCGCGCGCGTGCTGATCGCGACCAGTCTGACCTATTTCTTCGTCATTCTGCTGATGCGGATTTCCGGCAAGCGCACGGTGGCGCGGATGAACAGTTTCGACTGGATCCTCAACGTCGCCATGGGCAGCCTCGCGGCGAGCGCGATCCTGACGCCCGAAGACCTGCCCGCCTCCCTGCTCGGCATGGCGACCATGGTCGGCCTGCAATGGCTGCTGACGCGCCTGACCTTCCGCTATCCGGCCTTCTCCAAGTGGATCAAGGAGGAGCCCGCCCTTGTCGTCAGCAACGGCGTGATGGACCGCCGCGCCATGAGCCGCGCGCGCATCAACGAAGACGAGATCATGGGCGAGGTTCGCAAGGCGGGGCTGACCTCGATCGACCGGGTCGGGGCCATGACGTTCGAGCCCAGCGGTGCCGTCAGCGTGATCGAAAGCGAGGACGGCCTGCCCCGCTCCGACATACCGCGCGCGGACGAAAATGACGGCTTCACCATGCATGGCCGCGACGCGACTTGATGGCTCGGGCCTGAACGTTCCGCTCATTCCCGCGTTTGCGGGGATAAGCGGGATTGGGACTACTCCGCGACCTCCACCAGGATCGCTTCGCCTTCCCGCCTTGGGTCCGCCCCACCTTCCAGCGTGCCGTCGTCGCGCACCCGGATGATGTGCAGGCCGCTGATCTCCCCGCGGGAGCGCACCACCTCGTGGCCCATCGCCTCCAGCCCGTCAATGACGTCCGAACTCATGCCGAACTCCATGGCGGGGCCGTCGCGCTGGACCTCGTCCGTGTCCTCTTCGGGCAGGTCGCGCGCCTCCAGCCGCACCGTGCCACCGCGCGCGATCACGTTGGGTAGCTCGATCGCTTCTTGGGCGGACAGCTCCCAGTCGATGATGCCGACGACGGACTTGGCGACATAGGCCAGGATGGCATTGCCGCCCGGCGATCCGGTGGTGAAGGCCAGCTCCCCGTCCGGCGCGAACACGATAAACGGCCCCATGGAGGACCGCGGGCGCTTGCCCGGCTCTACCCGGTTGGCGATTGGTCGGCCGTCCGCGTCCACCGGCGCGAAGGAAAAATCCGTCAGCTGGTTGTTGAGCATGAAGCCGCCCACCATGCGCTGGCTGCCGAACGGCGCTTCTACCGTGGTCGTCATGGACACGACCAGCCCGTCCGCGTCGACCACGGTGAAGTGCGACGTGCCGGGCACTTCGGCGGTCGCGTCCTCCCCCGTCGCGCCCAGTTCGCCCGCCCGGTAGTCGGCCAGGGCGGCCATGGGCTTGATCAGCCCGGAGCGGGCGGCGAGATAGCCTCTGTCCAGCATGTCCTCCACCGGCACGTCCACGAAGGCCGGGTCGGCCACGTAGCGGTCCCGATCGGCATAGGCGAGCTGGCTGGCCTCGATGAAATAGTGCCAGCCCTCCACGCCCGGGCCCGCGGCACGCATGTCGAACGGCTCCAGAAGGCCCAGAATGGCCTGCACGCCCACCCCGCCCGAAGAGGGCGGCGGAGCGGAGCAGAGCCGGTATTCGCGGTAGGACGCGCAGAGTGCCTGCGTCTTTACGGGCTGATAATTCGCCATATCGTCCAGCGTCAGCGTTCCCGGCAGCGGGGCCTCGCGCGTCTTGTCGATGATGGCCTGCGCGATCGGGCCTTTCAGCAGAGCGCGCGGGTCCGTCTGGATGGCGCGCAACGTGTCGGCATAGGCGGGATTGTCGCGCAGAAATCCTTCCGGAAGGGGTCGTTGCGGATCGCCGTCCACGAAGAAGTAGGCGCGCGCATCGTCGTCGCGCGGCAGGACGAACCGCCCCATGCGCGCCACCAGCCCCGCCATGCGCGGGCTGACGGCGAACCCCTCTTCGGCCAGTTCGATGGCGGGATCCAGCGTGTCGGCCCAGGGCAGCTT
>JBATXP010000288.1:0-3804 GCA_049673465.1 Litorimonas sp. | reverse complement strand
GTCCGCCACGCTGGACGGCCCCGACCTCGTCGCCTCCGGCCCGCTGCCGGCGGACCCGGAGGATCTGATGGGTCAGATCGCGTCCGCCTACGCGGACGGCGTGACCTCCGTCGTGGTGCCGGATGGCGCGTCCTATGACCGCCCGCTGGAGCTGCGCGGGCTGGCGACGGGCAATGCCCGGTTTCGCATCGAAGTGGGGAAGGGGGCGACGCTCGACGTTGTCGAAATCCACGAAGCCGAAAGCGGCTTCGCAAATCTCGACCTGACCTATGTGGTCAAGGAGGGCGGGACCCTGCGCCGGACGGTCCGCACGGAGGACGGGGCGGAAACGATCCGCCATGTCCGCGCCCACGTCACCTTGTGGAAGGACGCGGCGTTCCACCAGACGCAACTCACCTTCGGCGGGGCGATGACCCGGCTGGAAACGCGGCTCGCGCTCATGGGCGCGGCGGACGTGGAGATGTCGGGGGCCTACCTGCTGGGTGGGAGTCGCCACGCCGATATCACCAACTATATCGACTTCGCCGTGCCCGGCTCGACCGTCCGCGACGCGGTCGCGGGCGTGGTCACGGATACCGCCAAGGGCGTGTTCCAGGGCAAGTTCCACGTCCGCCGCCCTGCGCAGCACACCGACGCCGAAATGCGACACGACGCGCTGATGCTGAGCGAGACGTCCAAGATCAACGCCAAGCCGGAGCTGGAAATCTACGCCGACGACGTGGAATGCGCCCACGGCAACACGATCGGCCAGCTGGACGAGCAGGCGCTGTTCTACATGCGCCAACGCGGCATTCCGGAAGCGCAGGCGAGGGCGATGCTGATCGAGGCGTTCGTTGCGGCGCGGCTGGGTGAGGATAAGGGGATGCTGGCCGCGGTGCGCGAGTGGTTAAAGGCGCGGGCATGAACCTGACTCTGGCCATGCTCATCTTCCTGCTCGCTGTGCTGATGTCCGGCCTGTCGCTCGTTCAGCGCCGCACCGACCGGTTCGAGCCGACACTGACTGGGGTAATCCGCGTCCTGATCGTGGCCATTCTCGGCCTGACGACATACTACTTCATCGTTGCGGTGCTGGCATGACCTTCGACATTCAATCCATCCGCGCGCAATTCCCCATCCTCTCCCGAGAGGTGAATGGCCACCCGCTTGCCTATCTCGACAATGCGGCCTCGGCGCAGAAGCCGACCGCCGTCATCGACGCCATGACCGGGCAGATGCAGACCGCCTTCGCCAACGTCCACCGCGGACTCCACACGATGGCGAACGAGACGACGGACGCCTTCGAAGGCGCACGGGTCAAAGTCGCGACTTTCCTCAATGCGCCGTCACCCGATAATATTGTCTTCACGCGCGGCGCGACGGAGGCGCTGAACCTCTGCGCCTATGGCCTCGCTCACGGGATCGAGCCGGGCGACGAGATCGTGCTGACGCAGATGGAGCATCACTCCAACATCGTCCCGTGGCACTTTCTGCGAGAGCGCCACGGCGCGGTCCTGAAGTTCGTGCCCGTGCTTGACGATGGCTCGCTCGACATGAAGGCGTTCCGAGAAGTCATTGGAACGAAAACGAAAATCGTCTCCGTCGTCCACATGTCCAATGTGCTCGGCACGGTCAACGACGTGGCTGAGATCGCCCGCTGGGCCAAGGCCGCCGGTGCCGTCATGATCTCGGACGGCACGCAGGCGGCAGTCCATCTGGACGTGGACGTGCAGGCGCTCGGTGTCGATCTTTACGCCATGACGGGGCACAAGCTCTACGGCCCCACGGCCATCGGCGCGCTATACGGCACATCCGACATTCTGGAGCGGATGCAGCCTTTCAATGGCGGCGGCGAGATGATCGCGGACGTCTTCATGGACCGGATCACCTATGCCGACGCGCCTGCCAAGTTCGAGGCGGGCACGCCGCCCATTCTGGAAGCCATCGGCCTCGGCGCGGCCATCGATTGGTATTCGCAATACGACATGGCGGACGTTCACCAACATGAAATGGCCTGCTACCACGCGGCGCGCGACGGATTGCGCGACCTTAACAGCGTCCGCATCTTCGGCGAAACGCCGGAGAAGGGGCCCGTTCTCGCCTTCAACCTGCAGGGCGCGCACGCACATGATGTGGCGCAGATCCTCGACAAATACGGCGTCGCCGTCCGCGCCGGACAACACTGCACCCAACCGCTGATGGAGCGCTTCGACGTGCACAGCACGGTGCGGGCCAGCTTCGGGGTGTACAACACGCTGGACGAGGCGGAACGCTTCGTTGGAGCGGTGAAGAAGGCGGCGATGATGCTGGGATGAGCTTCCGATCCTCCGCTCAGTCCGGCTTGACCGGCCTGTCCATCACCTGCGGTCTTTTCCAAACGTGACGTGTGGGAGATGGGCTTCCCGATCAACTTGGCGAGAGCGGGTTTGAGAAAACACCCCGAACGACTATATTGAGAGCTGACATGGACACGCTGACCGACAGACAACGCCGCGCCGAGCAGATCGCCAATGCGCAAATCCCGGGTTTCGCGCCCGAGACGACGTCTGTGCCCGACGTGGACTCAAAGCCCGATCTGGTCGCGGCGCGCGATGTGTTCGACGTCTCCGGCGCGCCCACCGAACCGCCGACGGATGGTGAGATCGCCCGCATCACGCATGATGTCGTCGAGCAGCTCAAAACCGTCTACGATCCCGAAATCCCGACCGACATCTACGAACTCGGCCTGATCTACAAGGTCGAGCTGGACGATGATCGCACCCTGCTGGTCGACATGACGCTGACCGCACCGGGCTGCCCCGTCGCGGGCGAGATGCCGATCTGGGTGCAGGACGCCTGCGCCAAGGTGGACGGGGTGCGCCGCGTCGAGGTCTCCATGGTGTTCGACCCGCCCTGGACGCCCGACCGGATGAGCGAGGAGGCTCGGCTTGAGCTGAACATGCTATGAGCGACGTGTCCGCATTTGATCCGGTGTATCAAATGCAACGCAACTCCGAAATCGCTAGCGATTTCGGCAAGATAAGGACTGAATCTTCATGTCTTTGAAAGACCGAATGATGACCGAGAGCCGCCGCGCCCGTCCCAAGCTCGTCACCCTGACGGACGATGCCGCCGAAGCCGTCCGCGACATCCTCGCGGAGCGCGGCGAGGGCTATTTGCGGGTCGGCGTCACCAATGGTGGCTGCGCGGGCATGGAATATGTCATGGACTATGTCTCCGAGCCGGAAAAGTTCGACGAGGTGGTCGAGGATAAGGGCGTATCCATCGTCGTGGACGCCAAGGCGGTCCTGTTCATCCTCGGCGCCGTGATCGATCACGAGACGACACTCCTCCACAGCAAATTCGTCTTCCGCAACCCGAACCAAACGGATGCGTGCGGTTGCGGGGAAAGCGTGACGATCGTGCCGGCCGCAGGGTAAAGACGGGCCGCTTTCGGGCGGTCTGTGCTGGTCTTCTCATCCCATCTTTGTGTTAGCTGGCACCCGCGCCCACCATGCAGTCCCCCTGCGTGTCGAGTCCCGCTACGCCGCTTTGGCATAAACCCCCTTGCGGGGGAGGAATCAGTCGCCTCTCTTCTCCGCCCTCAAGTTCCTCCCCCGTGAGGGGGAGGTGGCACGACGCGCGAAGCGCGAGGTGCTAAGGAAGAAGAAACACCCAATATCAGCCGCGCGAAGCGCGCCCGTCCACGGACGGTGCGAGCCGCCGTTCCCGCTCCTCCCTTCTCCCCCCCCCCCGCTCATCCCCGCGCACGCGGGGATCCAGTGGCTCACCGACCCCTCGGCTGGCCAGGACCCCGCACCCCCGTCGAGGCCATGGCAAGGACTGGAT
>JBATXP010000287.1:0-1956 GCA_049673465.1 Litorimonas sp. | reverse complement strand
CGGCAGGCCGTCCGTCGCTGAGTCTGCAGAGCACCTACGGGGCGACGCGCAACACGTTGCTGGGGTTCAATGACGGCGACCAGGCGATCCTGGCCGCGCAGCTCAGCGTTCCGATCTTTTCCGGCGGGCTGAACCAGTCGCGTGTCCGCCAGGCCAAGCATGCCAAGACGCGCCTCGCCTTCCTGACCCGCGACACGGAGCTGGCGGTCGATCAGACTGTCCGGCAGGTCTGGGCGCAGATCGAGGCCGCGCGGCGCATCGTGCGCACCAGCGAGCGCCAGGTGGAGGCATCGCTGGTGGCCTTCGAGGGCGTGACCCTGGAGCAGCAGGTCGGCACGCGCACGCAGCTCGACGTGCTGGATGCGGAGCAGGAAACGCTCAACGCCCGCCTGACTCTGCTGAATGCCGAGCGCGAATATGACGCCTCCGTCTTCGAGCTTCTGTCCGTCATCGGCGTGCTGGATGCGGACGGGATCGACCTCGATGTCGAAGGCTACGATGCGGACCGCTACCTGCGCGCCGTCGCCTATGACGGCTTCAAGGAAGCGGGCGATCGCCTGCTGCCCGAAGCCGTGCAGAAGATCGGCGGGCAGCTGCCCGATATCGGCGAGGACCTGGTGGGTTTCATGGGGGCCACGGTGGAAGAGCTGGAACTCGACGTGCTGGGCGAAGATCTCGCGAAGAATGCCGGACAGCTCGGCGGTATCCTCAAGGAAGGCGTGGACGCGGCGACGGTCCAGGAACCGATGTACGATCCGCGCATCGCGGACCCCGACATGGTGATCGTCACCGATCCCTATTCCGACACGCCTGACCGCGCGCCCGAGCCGGACGACGATCTGGTCATCGATCTGCCGGACGTGCCGGACTCCCGCATCGACGAGGGCGCGCCGACGCCTCCACCCGTCCCGGTCCCCTGACGCCCGGCCCGGCGGGACTCCCGATAGGCGACTGTTGGGGCGAGAACTCTCCCGTGGATTGAATCCGGGCTGGGTGGACAAGTGGTAAACGTTCCCTTAACGATTCTATATCAAGGCCGGAGGAACGGCCGGGTTCGGCAGGGGAACCGCGAGCGACTATGAGCGAGACGACACCGGATTCCACGACAGGCGCCACGGGCGGAACGACCGATTTCATCTCGGCCGAAGCCGAGCCCAGCATGGAGGACATTCTGGCCTCCATCCGCAAGATCATCGCCGACGATGCCGACCCTGTTCCCCTGGACGGGCCCTCCGACATGGCTTCCGTGTCCGTGGAACAGACCGTGACGACCACGGTCGAGGTGGACACGGCCGCTCCCGACATGGCGTTCAAGCCCGAAGTCGTCTCCGAGGACACCGACCTCGATCTGGATGCGCTGCTGACCGAGATCGACGTGATCGAACCCGCGACCGATCTCGACGCAGGCGAGGCCGATCTGGCGATACCGGAACCGGAGCCGGAACCGCAGGTCGACCCACAGTCCGAGGCGCCGAGCTCCGCTCCCGATACGGATTCTGGCGACGAATCCGACGAGATGGACCGCCTGATGAGCGAATTGCTGATGGGTCTGGACGAGGAGATGCCGCCGACCGAGCCGATCGAGGTCGAAGCCTCCAAGGCGGACGTCACGGTCGCGGCGGCGGAGATCGGCGACGACGCGGAACTGGACCTCGTCAAGTCGCTCATGGCGGACTTGACCGATGACGATCTCGCATCTGCCGTGCAGACGAGCGACGACCTGATCGAGGCGGACGCCGACCTGGCCATCCCGCCGGAACCCGTCACCGACTCGGCAGAAGACGACATTCTCGACAGCATTCTGAACATGACCCTGGAAGACGAGATCGCCGCGCTGGAGCAGCAGGTCGAGATCGAGTCGGACGCGCCCGCCTCCGTGCCGGCGCCGGAACTCGCCTCCCAGCCGGACGACGCTCCGAGCCTGGCGGAAATCGCCGCGGCCGCCGAAGCCGATGC
>JBATXP010000286.1:0-1540 GCA_049673465.1 Litorimonas sp. | reverse complement strand
TTCCGCTCCGCGTATTCACAGCAACTCTCTAGCTTGGCAAACAAGGTTGAACTTTTTGCTTATTAGTGTGAGGAATAAGAGAAAAATGAAAAATTTGAAAGCATTGCTTGCCGTGCCCGCTGCTCTTGGTGCAGTTCTAGCTGTATCTGGTAATGCGCTAGCCGCAGAGACTCTAGTTGAGACTTCCGTTGAAAGCGCTGCTGTTGAAGTAGCAAACCCAGTCGTTGCAGAGCCTATCCAGCTCGCACAGGTTACTAGCGTTTCTGAGCTGTCAGACGTCCGCGCAGGCGACTGGGCATTCACCGCGCTACAGCGTTTGGTTGAAGAGTACGGCTGCCTAGAAGGCTCCCCCGACCGTACGTTCCGTGGTAACCGCGCGATGACTCGCTATGAGTTTGCCGCTGGTTTGAACGCTTGTTTGGATGTAGTCATCCAGCTGATTGGGCCCGATGGCAATGATGGCATTGCCCGTTTGCAAGAAGAATTTGCAGCTGAGCTAGCTACCCTACGCGGTCGCACAGATCTGCTAGAAGCTGACGTAGCTGAGCTAGAGGCCAACCAGTTCTCTACCACTACTAAGTTGCGCGGTCAGTTAGACGCTCACCTCGTCGTTCCTTTCAGTGAAGCTGAAGGTGAAGTGCCTTTGTTGGATGTGGACGGAGATGTCGTCACCGACGATGATGGTACTGAGCTTACTACTCTAGGCACACTAGAAGAAGCAGACGCTACATTCGAGTATCGCGCTCGCTTGAATTTTGATACTAGCTTCACTGGTGAAGACAGACTGCGCATTCGCTTGCAGGCATCTGACGCTGCTAGCTCTTTGGTAAACGCAGGCGGTATTGCCTATCAGAGCGGTCGTCGTGGTGGGATTGAAGACAACATTGGTCTAGATGACGTTTACTACAGCTTCCCAGTTGGTAATCGTATCAGCGCTATCATCGCGGCTAACAGTATCGTCACTGACGACTTTGTCACTAGCACTATCGTTCCTTATGATGGTTCAGCAGTTGCTGATGTCAGTGGTCCTGTTTTCTACGATCAGTTTGACGGTGGCAACTTCGGTGCTGGTGTCAACTTCGCCTTCTCTGACAACCTCGTCCTAGACCTCGGCTACTCTTCTAGCGGCAGCAACGTTAATACTAACGACGGTGGTTTGTTCGAAGAGTACAGCTACATCGCGCAGCTAAACTTCCTGACTGATGGATTGTTCAACGCGGCGGTTACATACATCGACGGCGAAAGCGACGATGTTGATAGCCCCGATTACACAATTGCGGGTTTGTTGAACCTCGACTTCGGTCGGATTCAAGTAGGTGGTCACTACGCTTACGCTCCTGCTGATGATGGCGATCTTGATAACTACGGTGTAGGCGTCACTCTACCTGATCTCTTTGGTGCGGGTAATGAGCTCGGTCTCTACGGCACTATCCTGCCAGATGATGAAGATGAGCCTTTGGTTGTAGAAGCTTACTATCAGCTAGCTCTAAACGAGTTCTTCACAATCACACCCGCTGTAATCTACGCTGACAACGACAGC
>JBATXP010000285.1:0-1938 GCA_049673465.1 Litorimonas sp. | reverse complement strand
GAACCACGAACGACCATCGCGACGCCTGGTTCGCGGGCTACGCGCCCGGCCTGACGGCGGTGGTCTGGGTCGGCAACGACGACCGCACCCCGATGGACCGGGTCACGGGCGGGCAGATCCCGGCGCGCATCTTTTCCGACGTGATGGCAGCGGCGCTGGCGGAACGTCCGCCCTCATCCTTGCCGCAATCGGCCAAGACGCGCGACCAGGTGCGGGCGGAGACGTTCAACGCCCTCCTCGACCGCCTCGACGCCGCCGTTCCGAGCGACCCGCCGGAGAGGTCCGGCTACTGACGGGTCAGCGTGATCTGCGTCGGGCAGTTCTCATTGTAGATCGCGACCGCTTCCGGCATCCATTGCTGGAAGTCGGCGATGCGCGTTTCCGGGGACGGGTGTGTGCTTTGAAATTCGGGCGGGGCCGCGCCGCCGGACGCCGCCGCCATGCGCTCCCAAAGGCGCGGAGCCTCGCGCGGATCGTAGCAGGCGCGAGCCATCAGGATCAGACCGATATAGTCCGCCTCGCTTTCGTGGCTGCGGGAGAACGGCAGGGCGAAGCCGTACTGGCTGCCCACGCCGAAGGCCTGCATGACCGCCTGCTGCGCGCCGGGATCCATGCCGCCCGCGCCCATAGCCACGCCCGTGCCGACGATGCGCGTCAGGTTCTGGTTGGCCATGCGCTCCGCGCCGTGATGGGCCAGCGCGTGGGCGACTTCGTGGCCCATGATGACGGCCAGCCCGTCCTCGTTCTCCGCCACTGGGATGATGCCGGTATAGACGGCGGTGTAGCCACCCGGTAGGGCGAAGGCGTTGACCTGCGGGCTGTCGATCACGTTGAAGGCCCAGTCGAAGCCGGGGTCTTCGGGTGCGGCGGCGCGGGCGATGCGCACCCCGATGTCGCGGACCGTGTCCACGATGGGGCCGGAAGCCACGACCTGCGAATCGGACAGGATCTGCTGGTAGCTCTGCAATCCCAGCTGCATCTCCTGTGTCACGTCCATGGTGCGCAGTTGCGAGCGGCCGGTGAAGGGCACTTCTTCCTGGTTGACGAAATAGTAGATGGCCGCGCCGATGGCGAAAAGGACCATGATCTGCCAGCGAAAGCCCCCGCCCCGGCGGCCGACCGTGCGTCCCATGCGGCGACCGCCCAGATTGGAACGGCCAAAGGCGGATCGGCGGAAAACCATGGAGAACCTCGCAAATGGTGCAGGGACATTACGCCTGCGGGCGAAACTGTTTCCGCCTGACACAGAAAAAAGCCGCGACGGTGGCCGCGGCTTTTCGGATTAGGATGCGAACACGCCTAGATCTTGGCGTTCTGGCGGGCCAGCAGGTCGCGGATCTCCGCCAGCAGCACTTCGTTGGCGGGCGGCGCGGACGGGGCTTCCTCTTCCTTCTTCTTCATCTTGTTCATGCCCTTGATGATCATGAACATCACGAAGGCCACGATCAGGAAGGAGATGGTCGCGGCGATGAAGTTGCCGAGATCGATCACGGCGGCCTCCTTGATCACCGTGCCGTCGGCGGCCACTTCCGCCGCGCTCATCGTGTAGGTCAGGTTCGACAGATCGATGCCGCCCATGATCGGCGACAGGATTGGCAGGAACACGCCGTCGATGAAGGCCGAGACGACCGTCGCGAAGGCCGAGCCCATCACGAAGCCGACCGCCATGTCGATGAGATTGCCCTTCATGGCAAACTCCTTGAATTCCGAAATCATTCCCATTGTGGATATCCCCATCCAGTGCCGCGCCGGGGTGGCGGAGCATCACCCTGAAATCATAGCGGGAATCGCACTCAAAGGAAGATCAAAAGCGTGCCCGGCGGACGGGTCAGCCCTTCCAGGACTCGTCGATCTTCTCGCGCAGGTCCTTGCCGGTGCGAAAGAACGGCACGTGCTTCTCCGGCACCGCGACGGGTTCGCCCGTGCGCGGGTTGCGGC
>JBATXP010000284.1:0-4432 GCA_049673465.1 Litorimonas sp. | reverse complement strand
CGCGGATCCACGCCGCGACCCCGGCCCCCAGAACGAATTCGAGGCAGAGCGGGCTGAGCAGAACCCCGGCCCAGCTGTCGGGTAGCCGCGCCGTGGGCGGGGTCGTGACGAGCAGGTAGAGCAGCACCCCTCCCCACAGCCCGATCAGGGGCAACCGCCAGCGCGACCGCAGCAGCATGAGCACGGCGAAAAGGGCGTAGAAAGCGATCTCGAACGTCAGCGTCCAGCCCACGCCCAGCACGGGCTGATCGCCCAGCGGCCACAGCGCCAGGGAGCAGGCGAAGACGGATAGGGGCGAGCCGTCCGCCAGCGTCGCGGGCGAGGCGGGCTGCCCATAGGTCAGCAGGAAATACAGTCCCATCAGCGAGCAGAACACCCACCAGAGCGGATAGATGCGCGTCGCCCGGTCGAACAGGAACCGCCCCGCCGGGCGCGCCCCGCCCGCGCGGTCGGCCGTCACCCAGACCATGACGAAGCCGCTGATAACGAAGAACAGGTCGACCCCCGCCCAGCCTCCGTCCCAAGGCCCGGCCAAACCCGCTCCGCCCGTCCCCTCGCGCCAGATGCTCGCCGCGTGAAACAGGACGACCAGAAGCGCCGCAACGCCGCGAAGCGCCTGTACGGTGTCCAGCCGGACGGGTGGGGATTCGACGCTCATCGCTACCCGACTAGCGATGCTATGGACCGCGCGCTAGCACCGTAAAGTTTGCGAAAATCAACGGGCGATAAGATGCCTGCGCCCATTAACCCTGTTTGATCACCGAATCCTCACGCTCTTGATCTAGCTCGTCCCCATCCGCTTATGACCGTAGCGGACCTGTGTGGGAGGTCGCCGAACATGTTCCAACTGATCTACGAGTCCGCGCCGCGCATCGCGCTGACACAGCACGTCTTGCGCGACGTCGCCCGAAAATGCGCCAAGCACAATGCCGGCCACGACGTCACGGGCGTGCTCTTCATGTCGGGCAATACGGTCATCCAGTTTCTCGAAGGACCCGAAGACGCGGTCCGCGACGTGTTTGCCAAGGTTTGCGCGGATGTGCGCCACATGGACTGCCGCGTGCTGCTGGAGCGAACCGCGACGGAGCGAAGCTTCCCGGCCTGGCCCATGGCCTTCTGCGAAGCCGGGTCCGATGACGCCGCCGCCATCGAATCGCTGCTGACAGTGCTGCGCGGGCGCGTCCCGGCCGAGCCGGACCGCCTCGCCAGCTAGTCGTCCGTCGCGCCGACGGGAACCCTGACGCTCACAATCGGCCCCAAGGGTCCGCCGCGTTCGTCCCGGTCCAGTTCCGGCGCGCGGATGCGGCTGATCGTGCCGTCGAGATAGAGCGCCTGATCCGCGCCCAGCCTGTCCCGGAACAGACGCGCGAAAAGGTGGAAATTGACCGGGGCGTCGCTGATCGCGAAGACGGCCCTGTCGCCCGCAATGCCGACGCCGTTGCGGCGCTTTCGGCTGTCGCTGTCGGGTTTGAAGCGCGGGTGCAGGGCACCATCGATCACCAGCATCGGCCCGGACTGGGTGGCGAAATCCGGTGCCGCCTCCAACGCGTCGAAGGCGAGCGTTTCCGTGACGTGGACCCGCTCCCCATCGCTCCAGAAGACCCCGTTGGGCACCAGGCCGAAATTGCCCGGCCCGGCCCGCGTGACCAGCGGCGCGGCCTCCTCCCCATCTTCGACATAGAGACCGACGGGGCGGCGGTCCGCATGATACATGCCGGCATTCATCGCCATGACGAGGCGCGTCCCCGCCTTGCCTGGTACGGCGTCGAAGTCCCCCAGAACCTGTCCGTCGCCGTCTTTCAGGTGCAAGGCGATATCCGCATCGCGCGCGACCGTGCAGACCAGGTGGGGCGTGTTCTCGAACGTGACGCGCTCGCAGACGGAGTCCGACTGCGCCCGCGCGTCGCAGGCGGCCAGCAGGGCTGCGAGGCCCAGAACGGTCGGGATCAGGTGGGCGGCGCGCAAAATCCGCTTTCCCCTTTCGCAGGCAGGGCGTCGATGAACGTGACGATGTCTTCCTTCAGCGGGCTGTCGCCATCGAAATGGCGGCTCAGGACGCGCACCGGATCGATATGGTTCATCCCCTCATAGAGCTTCACCGTCACCCGGCCCGATCCCAAGGCCTCGCCGAGCTGGGTCGCGTTGGGGTGACCCACCGTCGTGTCGTCGAGACCGTTGACGAGATAGAGCGGCGGAAACGGTCTATCCGTGCGGTTGATCGGCGCGTCGTTCCCGCCGAAACGTTCTGGGAAGATCGAGACATAGGGCTCGTCCGTCATGGGGTAGGCTCCGGTCGGCGCGGCCAGGCTGACCACGCCCGCGATGCGGCCGCACACATCCACGCCCGACAGGTCGGGCGCCAGGGCGGTCATCAAGACGTTGTAGCCCCCGGCCGAGTGACCCATCAGGACGAGCGACCGGTCGGGAAAGCGCGCCGCCACGGCGCGGACGGCCGCGCCCGTGTCGCGCACCATGTCCGGATAGACGCTGTCGGGATAGAGGCGGTAGTCCGGCACGACCACGTCGTAGCCGTCCTTGGTGAAGCCTTCGGCGACGAACTTGTACATGCCCTTGCTGCCGCGCGTCCAGCCGCCGCCATAGACGAACACGATGACCGGCGATCCGGCCTTGGGTTCGGCGGCGCGGTAGATGTCCATAGTCTGGCGGTCCGCCTGTCCGTAGGCCACGCCCTTGTCGCGCTCGAAGCTGGAGGACGGGGTGATCCCGTTCAGCACGCCGGCGGCGGAACATCCGGCCAGGACGAGGGCGAGGCCCGGCAGACCCAGAAAGGCCAGCCGTTTGCGGGAGGGAAGAGACATCATGGTGTGCTTACGCATGGACTGCGTCAGCCGTTGGGCGCGTCCGTGATGGAAACATGTCCAGGTTGCGCCGCGAATCGCTCCAGCCAGCGCTGCACCGCCGGATAGTCCGCCAGGTCGAACCCGCCCTCGCCCGCCACATGGGTGTAGGCATAGAGCGTTACATCGGCGAGCGTGCATGCCTCTCCCACGAACCAGTCGTGCCGCGACAGATGGCCGTCCATCACCGCCAGGGCCGCCTCTCCCTTGGGCATCAGCGAAGCGAGCTCGTTGGCGCGGGCCCCGGCGGCGTAGTTCACGATGAAGCGCGCGACCGCGATGGCGGGCTCGTGGCGATACTGCTCCCAGAACTGCCATTGCAGCATCCGGGCCTGGTCGTAGGGGTCCGTCGGCACCAGATCCGACCCGTCCGCCAGATAGCGGATGATGGCGTTGCTCTCCGCCAGCGTCCGCCCATCGTCCAGCACCAGCAACGGGATCTGCCCCGCCGGGTTCAGGGCGAGGAACTCCTCCGTGCGCGTATCGCCCGCATGGATGTCCACGGCGACATGCTCGTAGCTCAGCCCCAGCCGCGCGCAGACCCAACGAACCTTGTAGCCATTGCCGGATGGGAGGTAGTCGAAGAGCCGCATGGGCGCGCTTTGGCGGCGCGGGCGGTCGGTTGCAACGCCGAAGTTGGTCATGCAGACACGGCTTACTTCCTTCCGCTCATTCCCGCGAACGCGGGAAACCCGTGGCTCGCCGACCTCTCGGCTGGCCGGAACCGCTCACCCACGTCGAGGGCGTGGCAAGGACTGGATCCCCGCGTTCGCGGGGATGAGCGGGGAGGTGCGGAGGACACTCGCGGATGCGAAGACGATCGCGTGCCAAGGTCCAGAGGACGCGGATTGCTAAGGCTATCGGTTGAGGACCAAGCCCGCGCCGACCTCGCTCCGCACGCATCAAGCGAATTGTGGCTTCTGACTAGGGAAGTTTGGGGTCGGTTTTTACTCTATTCCTTTTCCTCCCGCTCATTCCCGCGAACGCGGGAATCCAGTGGCTCACCGACACCTCGGCTGGCCGGAGCCGGTCACCCACGTCGAGGTCGCGGCAAGGACTGGATCCCCGCGTTCGCGGGGATGAGCGGAATGGGAATAGGTGGTGAGATGGAGGAGTGCGGGTAGGACATGTGTGCGGGTCATGCGGATGGTCCTGCCCCGGGTCCCTCCCATGACCGCCGGACATTCGTCGTCCCCGGCATTCATTGCCGGGGTCTGTCCGCCTCCGTCTTCACAAGCCGCGTCTGGTGGGAAAGCCCTCGGCCAGACCCCGGCAACAGGTGCCGGGGACGATCAGTGAGTGGGGCATTCCTCCATCCCCCCACCCAACGCGCCACCTTCCCTCCCCGCCCCTCATCCGCTAGTCGCGCCTTTTGGACGGTTTCGCGAGGACGCATTGATCACAGCCATCGGCACGCTCGACCGCAAACGGCTGCCGGCCGGATCGGTGCTCGTCGTGGGGGCGGGGCTGGCGGGGCTCTACCTGGCCCTGAAGCTCGCGCCCCGGCCCGTCTACGTCCTGACCTCGCGCCGCTCCTCCAAAGGCGCGGCATCGGCCTGGGCGCAGGGCGGGAT
>JBATXP010000283.1:0-2184 GCA_049673465.1 Litorimonas sp. | reverse complement strand
GGTCCTGTCCAACGGACGGCTGATCGACGCGCCCGGAGAGATCGGCAAGGTCGGAGCCTACACCCACTATTCCCTGACGCCCGCCCGCATGTCCGCCTTCGCGCGCCTCGACGGGGCGGAGCTGATGCAGGACACGGTCGCGGGCGATCCGGTCTGGCTGGGGGCCGCGCCCATTCCCAATTCCGGCGGGTCCATGATCCTGCTCGACCGGCGCGACCGCGCCATGCCGAGCTTTCTGTGGCAGAACATCGTCATGTTCGGGATCCTGTTTCTGGGCCTCGCCTGGCTCGGCTGGATGCTGTCCAAGCAGGTCATCCGCCAGCTTCAGGACGCGCACGTCCAGAGCAGCCAGGACCAGATCTCGCGCCAGCGCTACCGCGCCGCCGTGGAAGGCTCCGGCGGAGGCGTGTGGGAGATCGACCTGACCCGCAACACGGCCTATGTCAGCGCATCGCTCGCCAAACTGCTCGGCATGGCGGAGCGCGAGCAGCAGATCTCCCTGCCGCAATTCCTCGGCCTGTTCGAAGCCGCCGACCGCGACCGTCTCTATAACACGATCCGCCGCGCCCATGTCGCGGGCCCGTTCGACATGGAGCTGAGCCTCGCGCAGCTTCCACTCTTCGTGTCGTGCCGGGGCGTGCCCTCCACGCGGGGCGCGGACCAAGCCAAGGTCATCATCGGCATGGCGATCGACGTGACGGAAGCGCGCGGCACGCAAAGCCGCCTCCAGGCCGCCGAAGCGCGCCTGTTCGATGCGCTCCGGTCCATGAACGACAGTTTCGTCATCTGGGACCAGATGGACCGCCTCGTACTGTGGAACCGCAAGTTCGAGGATTTTTTCGGGTTCGAACCCGGTAACCTCCAGCCCGGCATGGAATATGCCATCGTGGAGCACTATGCCGACCAGGCCATCGCGGGCATTCGCCATCTCGAAGACGGGACCGGGCGGGAGCTGGAGCTGCATGATGGCCGCTGGGTCCGCTACATGGAAACCCATACGGTCGATGGCGGGCGCGTCTCGATCGGCACGGAAGTGACGGGCATCCGCGCCCGCGAGACCGAGCTGGAAGCCAATCGCGATCGCCTGCAATCCACCATCAACGTGCTGCGCGAGAGCCAGACACGCATCGTGGAACTGGCCGAGAACTACGAGCAGGAGAAGATCCGCGCCGAAGAGGCCAACCAGTCCAAGTCGGAATTTCTCGCCAATATGAGCCACGAGCTGCGCACGCCGCTCAACGCCATCAACGGCTTCTCCGACATCATGAAAAAGGAGATGTTCGGACCGCTGGGCGATCCGCGCTACAAGGAATATATTGCCGACATCCTGTTTTCCGGCCAGCACCTGCTCAGCCTGATCAACGACATTCTCGACATGTCGAAGATCGAGGCGGGCAAGATGACCCTCAACACGGAAACCCTGTCGATCCGGGAAATGATCACCCAGGTATTGCGCATCGTGCGCGGTCGGGCCGACGAGAACCGACTGAAGCTGGTCTATCTGGAAAAGGACACGCAGGATATCGAGGCCGATCCGCGGGCTGTGAAACAGGTGCTGCTGAACCTGACCACCAATGCGATCAAGTTCACGCCCGAAGGCGGCACGGTAACGATCGACGTGGAGCCCCGCGCGACCGGCCTGATCATCCACGTATCGGACACGGGCATCGGCATCAGCCAGGACGACATCGCCCGTCTTGCCCAGCCCTTCGAGCAGATCGACAGCCAGCATTCGCGCAAGCACGAGGGCACCGGCCTCGGGCTCGCCCTGTCCAAGTCGCTGGTCGAGCTGCATGGCGGCAACTTCAAGATCGCCTCGCGTCTGGGCGAAGGCACGACCGTGACCTTCACCCTGCCCAACCAGCCTGTCGTCAAGGCGGTGGAAGTGGAGAAACGCGAAGTCGGCGACGAGATCACGCGACTGGCGCAGGATATTGCCAGCGTGCTCGGCCAAAGCGATACGGGACTGGACGATTCGGCGACAGACGGTCCGGATGGGTCCCCGGAGGCAGGTCCGGTCCAGCCGCAACAGGCCGCACCGCCGGCACCGACGCAGCGTCCCATGCCGTCCGCTCCGATCCCCGGCGCGTCCATGCCCCCGCCCATGCCCAGCGCACCGAGGCCCCTACCCGGCCCGCCGCCCCTGCCCATTCCAGGGCAGTCGAACGCGGCGTAGGTCGTGTA
>JBATXP010000282.1:0-29118 GCA_049673465.1 Litorimonas sp. | reverse complement strand
GCCGTCGCGGCCCGTCTTGGACCCGACATAGAAGATCGGGTTTCCAGCGCCCTTGGCGGCGGAATAGAAGACGTTGTCCACCCGCGCGAGGCCGACGCACATGGCGTTGACCAAAATGTTGCCATTGTAGCCCGCGTGGAAGTTGGTCTCTCCCCCGACTGTGGGGACGCCGACGCAGTTGCCGTAGCCGCCGATCCCGGCCACGACCCCGTCCACGAGGCTCTTGGTCTTGGGATGGTCAGGTTCGCCGAAGCGCAGCGCGTTCATCAACGCAATGGGCCGCGCGCCCATGGTGAAGACGTCGCGCATGATGCCGCCCACGCCCGTGGCCGCACCCTGATAGGGTTCAATGAAGGAGGGGTGGTTGTGGCTTTCCATCTTGAAGATGATGGCGTCGCCGTCGCCAATGTCGATAACACCGGCATTCTCGCCGGGACCCTGGATGACGCGATCACTGTCGGTCAGGAACTTCGCCAGGTGGCGGCGGGACGATTTGTAGGAACAATGCTCCGACCACATGACGGAAAAGATGCCGAGCTCCGTCAGGTTGGGCTCGCGGCCCAAACGTTCCAGCACGATCTTGTATTCGGCCTCGGACAAGCCGTGTTCGGCCACGACGTCGGGCGTGATTGCGGGGTCGGCCATCAGAGCGACTCGAGAATGGATTTGAAGAGAAGTCGGCCGTCCGTGCCGCCGTGCAACGGGTCGATAGCCCGCTCGGGGTGGGGCATCATGCCGAGCACGTTGCCCGCCGCGTTCACGATACCGGCGATATCGTTGCGCGAGCCGTTCGGGTTTTGCGAATAGCGGAACACGACCTGGCCGTTGCCTTCCAGTTGCCGCAGCGTCTCGTCGTCGGCAAAGTAGTTGCCGTCATGGTGGGCGACGGGAATGTCGATTTCGTTGCCGGGGTCGTAATGCTTGGTGAACCGGGTCTGCGCGTTGGCAAGCCGCAAGCGGCTGACGCGGCAGACGAATTTCCGATTGGCGTTTCGCATCAGCGCGCCCGGCAGAAGTCCCGCTTCGGTCAGGATCTGGAAACCGTTGCAGATACCCGCGACCGGCAGGCCTCGGCCTGCCTTCTCCTTGACGTCGCGCAGGATGGGCGAGTTCGCCGCGATGGCCCCTGAGCGCAGATAGTCGCCATAAGAGAAGCCGCCCGGGATCACTACGAGCCGTACCTCGTCGGGCAGGCTCGTTTCCTTGTGCCAGATCATGTGCGGCGCCCGACCCGTGGCCTGCTCCAGCGCGACGGCGGCGTCGCGGTCGCAGTTGGAGGCGGGGAAGACGATAACGGCTGTCTGCGTCATCAGTCGTCGATCTCGATGCGATAGCTCTCGATCACCGTGTTTGCGAGCAGCGTTTCGCACATCTCGCGGACGCGCGCTTCGGCTTCCGTGGGATCGCCGTCCTTGAGCGTGAGCTCGATCACCTTGCCCTGTTTGGCGTCCAGCACTTCGCCATAGCCCAAATCGTTGAGCGAGGAGGCGATGGTTCGCCCCTGCGGGTCGAGGACGCCGGGCTTGAGGCCGACATAGACGCGAGCGATCATGGTGAGGCTTTCGGTATTAGTCGTTGGAAGACACGACGGACAGGGTCGCCGGGGTGGGGTTGGGCTTCAGAATGCCCAACCGGATCGCGACTTCCTGATAGGCTTCCGTAACGTCCCCCAGGTCGCGCCGGAACCGGTCCTTGTCGAGTTTCTTGTTGGTTTCCATGTCCCACAGCCGGCAGCTGTCCGGGCTGATCTCGTCGGCGAGCACGATCATGTGGCCGCCCATCCCGTCCGGGTGCTCCAGTCGGCCGAATTCGAGCTTGAAATCCACGAGCTTGATCCCGATGCCGGCGAACATGCCTTGCAGATAGTCGTTGATTCGCAAGGTCATGGCGATGATCTCGTCCAGCTCTCCCTGCGAAGCCCAGCCGAACGCATAGATGTGTTCCTCGGCGATCAGCGGGTCGCCCAGATCGTCGCGCTTAAGGCAGAATTCCACGATGGACCGTGGCAGCTTCTCGCCTTCTTCGATGCCGAGTCGCTTGGACATCGTCCCGGCAGCGACGTTGCGGCAGATGACTTCCAGCGGGATGATCTCCACGCGCTTGATCAGCTGTTCGCGCATGTTCAGGCGGCGGATGAAGTGGGTCGGAATGCCGATCTCCATCAGCCGGAGCATGACGAACTCGCTGATGCGGTTGTTGAGCACGCCCTTGCCGTCGAGGATGGCCTTCTTTTCCGCGTTGAACGCGGTGGCGTCGTCCTTGAAATACTGGACCAGTGTGCCGGGCTCCGGTCCTTCGTAAAGGATTTTGGCCTTGCCTTCGTAAATCTGCTTGCGTCGGCTCATTCGGGCCAGAGCTCCCTTTCTGGGGCGGAGGGGCAGCGAGACGGCCCCATAGACGACAGGAAAGGCCTCGGCAACGGCGGCCCCCTCATTGTCTTCGGATAAGTTCAGCCGCGCGCAGCCTCCGCAGAGCCGCGATTGATCTTGCCGTGACGGGGAGGGCCTCGTAAGTGAAGGACGAGGCGGGGCAGCACCCGCCAGCAGATTCAGGAAGACCGAATGTCCAGCTTCGACGACCGCAAGAACGCGTCCGAAACCCGCTTCGTCATGGACGCCGCCAAGGAGTTCAAGGCGGAAGCGCGCCGCAACAAGGCGCTGGGCCATTGGGCGGCCGAGCTGATGGGAAAGTCGGATGCCGAAGCCGAAGCCTACGCGCTTCAGGTCATTGCCGCCGACATGGAAGAGGCCGGGGACGAGGACGTGTTCCGCAAGCTCCAGGCCGATCTCTCCGCGGCCGGAGCAGGCCTGTCCGACCAAGCCATCCGCGACCGCATGGCGGACGCCATGAAGACGGCCCGAGAAGAGGTCTACGGCGAGGACTGAGCGCCTTTTCGTTGCCAGAGGCCTTTCGCTCCAAAGTTTTTGGGTCGTCCCGAAAAGTCTGGCTCGTCCAAGACGCTTTGGCTAGGGCATCCCAATGACCGATCCCAAGCCCAACCGGACCGCGCTCTATCCCGGGACGTTCGATCCCATGACGCTGGGCCATCTGGATATCATGAAACGCGCGTCGCGTCTGTGCGACCGGCTGATCATCGGGGTCGCCATCAACCGCGACAAGAACCCGCTCTTCGCCCTGTCGGAGCGTGTGGAGATGGTGGAGAACGTGGTCGCCCCGTTTCGCGATCGCATCGAGGTCGAGGTCAAGCCGTTCGAGGGTCTACTGATACACTTCGTTGAAGATTGCGGGGCCAGCATGATAGTGCGCGGCCTGCGGGCCGTGTCCGACTTCGAGTACGAGTTCCAGATGGCCGGCATGAACGACCGTCTGAACCCGGACATCGAAACGGTCTTCCTCATGGCGGATCCGCAGTTCCAGACCATCGCGTCGCGCCTCGTCAAGGAGATCGCGCGGTTGGGTGGAGACATCGATCAATTCGTGACCCCAGAGGTCGCGCTGCGTCTGAGAGACAAGTACACATGAATACGCCCACCCGTCTGTTCGCGCTCGCCGCCATCGCCCTGGCCAACCCGGCCTGCGCTGCCGAGACGCAGGAAAGCTACGCCGAAGGGGCCGTGGTCGCCGAGAACAGCTATCCCGAGGCGGCCTGGCGCACGGTCGAGGCGGACAATCTGATGCTGATCGACACGGCCTACGGCACGATCGGGGTCGAGCTGTTTCCGGAGATCGCACCACTGCATGTCGCACAGGTCAAGGCGCTCGCCCGTGACGGCTTCTATGACGACGTGGTGTTCCACCGCGTGATAGAAGGGTTCATGAACCAGACCGGCGACGGCTCAAATGGCAACGGGACGGGCGATAGCGAGCTACCCAACATTCCGGCCGAGTTCACTTTCCGCCGCGGCGAGGACATGGACGCCATCATGGTGTCGGCCCGCGGCGATGCGGAGCGGCAGATCGCGACCGGCTTCTACAAGTCGCTGCCCATCGCCAGCCAGCCCATCGCCCAGGCCATGCTGACCGCCGACGGAAAGGTTGGCGCATTTGGGCTACACTGCGCTGGGGTCACATCCATGGCGCGCACGAGCGATCCCAACAGTGCCAACAGCCAGTTCTTCCTGATGCGCGACCGCGCCGACCATCTGGACGCGCAATATTCCATCTGGGGCAGCACCGTGCTGGGCCGAGACTATCTGACCCGGTTCCGCATTGGGACGGTCGGTCAGGACGACGGCTTCGTGCCGGATCAGATGAACACGGTGCGCATCGCCGCCGATTTGCCGGAAGACGAACGCCCGACTGTCCAAGTGCTCGATCCGACATCCGACGCTTTCTCCACCTGGATCGCGGATCAAACCTATGACGATATCTGCGACGTCGAAATTCCCACACGAACTCTTTAGGACCCAACGATCCCATGGCTGAAAAACTCATCCTGACTCTGGACACGCAAAACGGCGAGACCGGCGATGTCACCATCCTGCTGCGACCGGACCTTGCGCCCAAGCACGTCGCTCAGATCACCATGCTGGCCAAGGACGGCTTCTATGACGGCCTGACCTTCCACCGTGTCATCGACGGCTTCATGGCCCAGGGCGGCGACCCGGACGGGACCGGCATGGGCGGCTACAAGAAGAACATCCCGGCCGAGTTCAACAAGCACCCACATCTGCGCGGCGTCTGTTCCATGGCGCGCAGCCAGAACCCCAACAGCGCGTCCAGCCAGTTCTTCATCTGCCTCGACGACAGTCAGTTCCTGGACGGCCAATACACGGTCTGGGGGGAGGTCGAGGAGGGCATGGAGCATGTCGACGCGCTGCCCAAGGGCGAGCCGCCCCGCTATCCGGGCAAGATCGTCAAGGCCACCGTGGTCGAGGCGTAGCCACGCTTTCAATATATAGGCGGTCCGATGGACGTCGATCTGTTCGATTTCGACCTCCCGGAGGACCGAATCGCCCTGCGGCCGGCCGAACCGCGCGACTCCGCGCGGCTCCTCCATGTCGGCGAAGTCTTGTCCGACCATGTCGTGCGAGACCTGCCGTCTCTGTTGCAGCCGGGCGATCTTCTGGTTCTCAACGACACCAAGGTGATCCCGGCTGCCCTGTCCGCTATCCGACCCGCTCGCGCCGTGGGCGGTGGGGGCGACGTGCAACTGACCATCAACCTGCACAAGCGCACCGCGCCGGATCGCTGGCGCGCCTTTATCCGTCCCGCCAAACGTCTGCGCCCCAAGGACCGGGTCATCATCGCGGACGGGTTTACGGCCGAGGTCGAGACGATTCGAGGCGGCGGCGATGTCGAACTTCGGTTCGACCGTGCGGGTGGCGACCTGGACACCGCCGTGAAGGCGCACGGTCGCACGCCGCTTCCGCCCTACATCGCCAAGAAACGCGAAGCGGACGAGCGCGACGAACGCGACTACCAGACCGTCTACGCGCAGGATGCAGGTAGCGTCGCTGCGCCCACGGCCGGGCTGCACTTCACGCCCGAGCTGTTCGACGAGCTCGACGCGCGCGGTATCGGTCGTACGACGCTGACCCTCCATGTGGGCGCCGGCACGTTCCTGCCGGTCAAGTCCGACCGGACCGAAGACCACGCTATGCACAGCGAATGGTTCGAGATCGGCGCGGATAGCGCGGCGCGTATCGCGGAAGCGAAGGCGTCAGGTGGGCGGGTCATCGCGGTCGGGACGACATCGTTGCGGGCGCTGGAAGCGTCCGGCGGGCGAGCCGGTGCGCAGGACACGGATATCTTCATCACGCCGGGCTACCGGTTCCGCGTGGCAGACGGCCTGATGACCAATTTCCACCTGCCGCGTTCGACGCTGTTCATGCTGGTTTCGGCTTTGGCCGGGCTGGACCGGATGCAGGCGGCCTACGCCCACGCGCTTCGGAGCGGTTACCGCTTCTATTCCTATGGCGACAGCTCCCTGATCTGGAAGGCCTGAACCTTGGCCGAGTTTCCGTTCGACGTTCATGCCACGGATCATGCCGCCCGGTGCGGCACCTTGCGGACCCCGCGCGGCGATATCCAGACGCCGGCCTTCATGCCGGTCGGGACAGCGGCCACGGTCAAGGGCGTTTACATGGACCAGGTGCGCGAGGTGGGTTCCGACGTCATACTCGGCAACACCTACCACCTCATGCTCCGCCCTGGGGCCGAACGGGTCGCCGCGCTGGGCGGGCTGCACCGCTTCTGCGGCTGGACCGGGCCCATGCTGACCGATTCCGGCGGTTTTCAAGTCTGGTCCTTGTCCAAGCTGCGCAAGATGAGCGAGGAAGGCGTCGAATTCCGATCCCACATAGACGGTAGTCGCCACATGCTCTCGCCCGAGCGGTCCATGGAAATTCAGGCGGAGCTCCTCGGCGCGGATATCTGCATGCAGTTCGACGAATGCACGCCCTTTCCCGCCACGCCTGAACAGGCGCGAGAGTCGATGGAATTGTCCTTGCGATGGGGGCAGCGTTCGCTCGACGCGTTCGGGGATCGGCCCGACCAGACCCTTTTCGCCATCGTCCAGGGTTCCGTCTATGAGGATCTGCGCCGCGAATCCGCGGAGCGTGCGATCGCTGCGGGCGGCTATGGCGGTTATGCCGTCGGCGGTCTGGCCGTCGGGGAGGGGCATGAGACGATGAACCGCGTCCTTGACTTCACGACGCCGCACCTGCCGCGCGAGCGGCCTCGCTACCTTATGGGAGTGGGAAAGCCGATCGACATCGTGGAAGCGGTCTGGCGGGGAATCGACATGTTCGATTGCGTGATCCCGACCCGATCGGGACGGCATGGCCAGGTCTGGACCGATGCAGGGCCCTACAACATCAAGCGGGCAGAGTTCGCGGAGGATGTGCGCCCCCTTAACCCGTCCATCTCCTGCGCCGCGTCGCAGAATTACAGCCGCGCCTACATCCATCATCTCATCCGTTCCAAGGAAATGCTTGGGCAGATGCTGCTGTCCTGGCACAACATTGCCTATTTCCAGGACCTGATGCGCCGTATTCGGCGATCCATCACGGACGGGACGTTCGCCGAATTCGTCGCGGAATTTCGCCAGGACTGGCCTGCGTAAGAGGGCGGCGAAACGGGTTGACGCCACCGGGTCGCGTGACTAGGTAGCGCTCGCTTTCGCGGGAGGCTTTCGCCGCCCCGGCACCGGTTCGCGCCCATAGCTCAGTTGGTAGAGCGCCTCACTTTTAATGAGGATGTCCACGGTTCGAGTCCGTGTGGGCGTACCATTTCCCCGGTTTTTTGATGAATCGACCTCCGATGTGGTGCAGATTTGCAACGTAGGTCCGTAATCTTCTTTTAATTTGTCGATTTTGCCAATGCATCGTTGTCAACGTGGAACAAGATCGTGTAGCGACTGTTCAGGAGTCGCGCGAACCATCGCGTGACAGACCTGTAAGATAAATGGCTTCGACCATCCACGGAGGAACATCATGAAGCATAGGCTTCTATTCGCCGCCGCCGCGACCGCACTGATGACAGTGCCGTCCCTGGCCCATGCTCAAGACAGCGGTGTGTATATCAAGGCGCAAGGCGGTTACGGCCTCGTTGCGGATACCGACATCAACACTGGCAACAGCTCTCGCGAAGGCATCGTCGGCGATGTCGGCGGTGGCGGAGACTGGGCGGCCGATCTGGCTGTCGGTTACGATTTCGGCGACAATTGGCGCATCGAGCTCGAAGGCAGCCGTGTCTACACCGATTTCGGCAGCGTCGGCGGTCAGCCGTTCACGTCCGCTGACATCCAAGTGTCGTCCCTGATGTTGAACGTCCTTTACGATTTCAGCGACTTCGGTCGTTGGGAACCTTATGTCGGGGCAGGTCTGGGCTTCGCTCATGCTGACGCCGATGTGCTGGTCAATGACTTCCCGAATGCCGACGGTACCGTTCTTGTCGCGAACCCGGCTTGTGTTCCGACCGCAACGCCGGCTCCGGGCAGCAATATCGCTCGGTCTTGCTCCTTGTTCGATGACGACACCAATATCGCCTGGAACCTGGTTGCCGGCCTTGGCTACAACATCACGGACAACCTCACCTGGGATACGAACTATCGCTACATGAGCGCTGGCGACTATGACTTCCAGGGCAACTACACGACGGCGAATGCCGGCGGCCTCGTTGCCGATCTTCCGCTGGACTCGGTGATCGAAGATGTTGCCACGCACAGCATCATGACGGGTTTCCGTTACCGCTTCGGCAAGTCGACGCCTCCACCTATCGCCGAAGTTATCCCGCCCGCGCCTCGCATGTACACCTGCTGGGATGGCTCCGAGGTCACCGACCTTACGCTCTGCCCAGCTCAGCTGGTCACGTGTACCGATGGCACGCAGGTTACCGACCTGTCGCTTTGCCCGCCTCAGCTCTTCCTCTGCCCCGACGGCGTGACGAGCGTCAGCGATCTGGCGGCTTGTCCGATCATCCAGACGGGTTGTGCCGAGCAGTTCCGTTCGGACATCGTCTATTACGAGTTCGACCGCGCTCAGTCGGCCGAAACGCGTAACGCCATTAACCGCGTGCTCGACGTCGGCCAGGACTGCCAGATATCCGCGATCCGCGTTGTCGGCCACACCGACACGTCCGGCTCCATGGCCTACAACCAGCGCCTGTCCCAGCGTCGCGCCAGCGATGCCCGCCAGGAGCTGGTCCGTCAGGGCGTGAGCGACGCGATGATCACCTCCGAAGGCAAGGGCGAGACCGAACCGGCCGTCCAGACCGGCGATGGTGTCCGCGAGCAGCTGAACCGTCGTACCGAGATCCTCGTGACGCTCAGCGACGTTAACGGGATGATGATGACCAACTAGGTCTTCATCTTCCGCCAAATAAGAAGCCCGGCTTTCGAGCCGGGCTTTTTTTGTTTTGCATGTTAGCGCGACCTGAGGGTCGGGCAGTTGGCTCAAAAGAAGCGGTCAGGCGAGGCTGGACAGGCGGGACTGATCCCCTTCGTTCAGCACGGCATCCGTGGGCAGAATGTGCGTGATGGCATGGCGCGTATCGTCCGACTCCAGGCGTTGGTAGAGAGGGCCGAAGTCCTCCTGCGTCGCGCCGAGGAGTTGCTCGAAGTCGTCGATCACGAAGTAGACCTGCTGATAGTCGTCGATCCGGTAATCCGTCCGCATCACACGTTCCAGGTCGAAGCCGATCCGATTGGGCGAGGTGCTTTCCAGCGAAAAGGGCGTCTCTCCGGCCGAACTGACGATTCCGGCGCCATAGATGCGTAAGCCCTCCACCGTCTGGATGAGTCCGAACTCCACCGTGTACCAATAGAGGCGTGCCAGCTCCTTGAGGCGTCCCAGCGATTCGGCCCTCGCGCCGCCTTGTCCGTAGGCCTGCATGTAGTCGGCAAAGACCGGGAGCGTCAGCATCGGGACATGGCCGAAAATGTCGTGGAAAATGTCCGGTTCTTCCAAATAGTCGAGCTGATCCGGTTTGCGAATGAAGCGTCCCGCTGGAAACCGGCGATTGGCCAAGTGATCGAAGAAGACGTCGTCCGGCACGAGATGAGGCACCATCACCACCTCCCAGCCCGTCAGGGCTCGGAGCTTCGGATTGATGATGTCGAGGTCCGGAATGCCGCCGGATCCAAGATCCAGCAGGCCCAGCCCCTCGAAAAAGACATCCACGGCCCGGCCCTTCAGCACCTGCAGCTGGCGCGCGTAGAGGCGGTCCCAGACGGCGTGTTCCTCGTCCGTATACTTCTTCCAGCGCTGTTCGATGGTGAAGTCGGCGGCTGGGGTCTGTTCGTCGATGACGGGATCGAAAACTCCCATGGTCAGGCTCCTTGTCTGGACATGCCTTCGACTATCACGACGCGGAAGGCATGAATGTACCGCATCGTGCGATCCTCGAAAGCGTGCAGGACAGGACGTGCCAGACTAGCGCTCCTCCACGCCAAACGGTTCCAAAAGCGGCGCGAGCGAGACGTTCCATTCTCATGGGCGTGGCGATCCTCGACGATTGCGGGAACCGTAGCATGAATGGGTCCGTTTATGGTAAAGACTGGCGAGGCCCTAGAGCACTCGCCCCGGCAGATGGAGACACGCCCTATGTGCAACGCACACGCCCCAACCCCGACGACTGGAACCGCGATCGACCCGGAAGGCCTGTTTCGTCGCAACTTCCTGAAATATATCGGGGCGGGCGGTGTCGTCGCGGCGAGCGGCACGCTCGCCTCCTGCACGACCAACGCCGAAACGGGCCGGTCGCAATTGCTCGCCTTCGCCCCCAGCGAGGCCGCCCTGTCGCAGGCTGCGGCGCAGAGCTGGACGGACGTCAAACGGCAGACGCCGACGTCCAACGACCCGCGCTATACGCGCCGTTTGCAGACCATCGGATCGCGCATTTCCCGCGGGGCCGGACGCGCCGATTCGCGTTGGGATTACGCCGTGTTCGATACGCCGACCAAGAACGCCTTCGTTCTGCCCGGCAATCGCGTCGGCTTCTACAAAGGCATGATGGACTTCACCGACAATGACGACCAGATCGCGGCCATCATGGGCCATGAGGTCGGTCATGTCGCCGGATCGCACGCGCGGGAACGCTACAGCCAGATGATGCTGGGCCAACTGGCCATTGCGGGCGGCACGATTCTCGCCGGATCGCAGCTCAGCCGCCGCTGCCGTCAGGAAACGTCCCGCCGCGCCTATAATGACTGCATGCGCAGCGCCGGTCGGAACACGCAATATCTCCAGGCCGCGCTCGGCATGGGCTTCCAGTTGGGCGTCGTGCTACCCTACGGCCGCCGCCAGGAATTGGAATCCGACCGCCTCGGCGTGCGTTACATGGCGCGTTCCGGCTACGATCCGTATCAGGCCGTTCGCCTATGGGAGAAAATGGGTGCTGAAAGCGGCGGCTCCCGCGGACCGGAATTTCTGTCGACCCACCCAACGCCGGAACGCCGCGCGCAAGAGCTCTCCGACTACATCACCGCGCAAGAGAAGCTGGGCAGCCGAGGCTACCGCTCGCTCGACATTCCGGCGGACGCCTAGCCGCAGACGGCGAAAGCACTCCCGCCCGCATTCCTCTCTTGCCGCGCCGGCGTCCCATGTCTAAAGGGACGCCCGCACCGGATTGCCGCCTTAGCTCAGTTGGTTAGAGCGCCTGCTTGTGGAGCAGGAGGTCCTTGGTTCGAGACCAAGAGGCGGTACCATCGCTTTCTCCGCAAATCCCCAGCGCCAGCCTGTAATCAGGGGTTAACCCTGTCCGCTCTACGCTGTGACCATGTTCCTTCGGGACGCTAGCGGAGCCGTGCAACGTGTCCATCGGACCAGTTTCGAAAGACCTGATCGTTCGTGCCGTCCGGGCCGAGTCCGGCGAGGATAGGGCTCTGGCCACGCAGGCGATCGGTCGCCTGCTTCGTGACCGCGAGCTGAGTCACGCGGAACGCCACCTATCGGCCCGACTTTTCGATATTCTCTCCAAGGACGTGTGCGACGAGGTCAGGCGCGCCCTGGCGATCACACTGAGATTGTCGCCGAACCTGCCGAGGTCCACAGCCAATCGCCTGATCCAGGACATGGATTCGATCGCCGTGCCCATTCTTAGCGATTCGCCGTCCGTCACAGACGAGGACCTGCTGGCTATCGTGCAGTCCCGCGCCTCCGCAAAGGTGAGGGCGGTCGCGACCCGCAACGGTGTCTCCCCCAGCTTGAGCGCGGCCGTACTGCGTCATGGCGACCGCGAGTCCATCGTGACCCTCGCGGCGAACGACACGGCCCTGATCTCCCCGGAAGACGCCAGATCGCTCGTGGATCTCGCCGATCAGGACGACCTGATCCGCGAAGCGGCCCTTCGCAGGTCCGATATGCCCCAGGACCTCGCGCTCCGCCTGATCGACCGGCAGGTCGAAACGGTGGACGAATCGCTGGCGTCCGAAATCGATCATCACCGGCAAATCGCGGATCACACGGGAGAGCGGGCCAAGGCCAGCTGGACGGCCTCCGACTGGAGTTCCGACAGCCTCTTGGCTTTCGTGGATGCGCTCGCCGCCAAGGACGGGCTCGGCTCCGAGGTCGTGGCACGGGCTGCCGGGCAAGGCGACTGGCGGTTCGTCCAGGTCGCGCTGGCGCGGCTAGCGGGCATTTCCCCGGCAAAGGCCCGGATGATGGTTCTCGACCCCAGACCGTTCGGACTCATGGCGCTTCTGCAGCGCACGCCGCTATCCAAGGCGGCACGCACCCTCGTCACGCTAAGCGCCGAGGCGTTCCGCGATCTTCAGCTGACCAGCGCGACCGTGTCGCGGCGTCGTTTCCAGCGCCTCATGGCCGAACGGATCGCCTCCCATCCCGGGTCCGAAGCGCATGAAGCGCTCTTCATGGACTGGCTGGACGAAGGCCTGTCCCTGAAGGCTGTCTAGGTCGAAAACTGTTCCCGGAGAATGCGTTCGTCCAGGCCGTGATCTGGATCGAACAGGAGCGTGATCTCGGTATCGTGTTCCTGCTCAATATCCACCTGGACGACCCGCCGGATTTCCTGATTGTCGGCGGAAGCCGAAACGGGCCGTCCTTCCGGGTCGATCACTTCCAGGCGGACCTTGGCGGAATTGGGAAGGAGCGCCCCGCGCCAGCGGCGGGGGCGAAAGGCGCTGATCGGGGTCAGGGCGAGCACGTCCGCGCCGAGCGGTATGACCGGCCCGTGTGCGGACAGGTTGTAGGCCGTCGATCCTGCCGGCGTCGCGACCAGAACCCCGTCCGCCATAAGCCTGTCCAGCCTGATCTGCCCATCGACGCTGATGCGAATGTGCGCCGCTTGCTGCGTCTGCCGGAAGAGGGACACTTCGTTGAAGGCGAGTTCGGACACGTCTCCACCGATCGCCGTGGCCGTCATGCGCAGCGGGGACACGGTGAAACGTTCCGCGTTGCGGATTCGGTCGGGCAGGTCGTCCACGTCGATCCGGTTCATCAGGAAGCCGATGGTCCCGCGATTGACGCCGAAAACCGGCAGCCCCCGCCGAACCAGCGAAGTATAGCGCCGCAGCGTCCGTAGCATGAAGCCGTCGCCACCGATCGGCACCACCACGTCGGATTCGCCGGCGTCGCAATTGCCGTAACGCGCGACGAGTCCGTCCATCAGCGCCTTGGCCCCAGGCTTCTCGCTCGACAGAAACGCGATCTTCATTGGGTCCGGCATTCGCGCGCTATAGCATTTGACCGCCGGGAGGCGAGCCGATTATGCCAAGGCGGTGAGGGGGCGGATACAGACCGGCTTGATCGTGGCGTGCCTTGCCGCTTTGCCCGGCATGGCCAGCGCGTCCGCTTGGAATCCCGGCCCCTGGCAGGGTGAGATCATTTCCAGCTATGTCTATAACGATGCCGACCGGTTCACGGACAGGGACGGCGAGACCCAGCCCTTGCCCCTATACAGCAAGCATATCTCGCAAACCTATGCGACGCTGGGGCTGACCGACAAAGTGGCTTTGATTGGGACGCTGGATTTTCAGGACACTCGGATCGGCCGGCCTGGCTTCGACCTGAGCTATTCCGGTGTCTCGACCCTCACGGCGGGATTGCAATACCAGCTCACGCGCCGGGATGGCCATGCCACAGCCGTGTCAGTCTCCTATATCGACGCCGTGGAGCTTCCGCCCCAACTTCTGACACTCGACGGACGCGAGCCGAACGTGGAAGTCAGAGGGTCGTGGGGTGAAAGCCGGACGTTCAGGGGACGCAACGTCTTCGGCGAGGTCCAGCTCGCAGGACGCTACCGGACAGCGGGCGAATTCGGCGGTGTGCAAAGCCAACTGACCGTGGGTGGCGATCCCACTTCCCGAACTCTCGTTCTTGCCAAGCTCCGATATACGATGATCGCCGCCGGGGAGTATGAAGGCTTCGACCTTTCGCGGCAGACGAGCTGGCAGTCGGAAATCAGCGGCGTGTATCGATGGCGCGAGCGAGACTGGATCGAACTCGGATATGTCGCGACACTGGCAGGCGAGAACGCGCTTCTGGAAACGGGCTGGAAGATCGGCTTCTGGCGAAAATTCTAGGGCGCGTCGGCTCCGGTCTCCGCTCTCAGATATTCGATCAGGGCGGCGCGGTCTTCCGGCTTGCGAAGCCCGGCATAGCTCATCCGGTTGCCGGGTATATAGGCGCTGGGCCGTTCGAGATAGGCGGACAGGGTCTCGTCGGTCCAGACGATGTCGGACTCCGCCATGGCGCGCGAATAGTTGAAATCCTCGCGTGCGCCCGCCGTCTGTCCCATCACCTGCCAAAGATTCGGCCCGACCTTGTGGCGCTCGCCTTCGCCCAGCGTGTGGCAGGCTCGGCAACGTTTGTAGAGGATCGCGCCACGTTCCATTGCGGTCAATTCGGCCCCGACCGGTGCCGTCTCGTTATGGACGTCTCCCCCACCGCAAGCGGCGAGCGCGGTCGCGGCGAGCAAGAGAAGAGCGGCTTTCGAAAACGGGCTTCGCATGCAGGCCCGTTGTCCCATGCGATAAGATTTTGCAACGTGACACAACGCAAATATAGGGCAAACCGTAATCAGGACGGCATCCGCGTCCGGGCTTGCATCGCGCACGCCCGGACCCGCCGGTCCAGTTGAAAGGTTTCCCATGAGCTTCACCCCGCCCGTCAACGCGATCGGATATCTCCTGCGCCACGGTGTCGATCTCGACGCTATCGCCCAGACCGGCACGTTCGAGGAGACGCCGCAGGACTTGCTGGACGCGATCCTGGGGGGTGCGGCCGATTTCGCCCGCGACGTGATCGCCCCGACCAATTGGGAGGGCGACCAGCATCCAGCCACGCTGGAAGGTGGCGACGTGACCGCGTCGCCCGGCTTCAAGGACGCCTACGCGCAATTCGTGGAAGGTGGCTGGCAGACCGTGGCCCTGCCGAGCGCGATCGGCGGAATGGGGCTGCCGAGCGCCGTCAGCGTCGCCACCAACGAAATGATCTACGCCGCCAACATGGCGCTGGGCCTCTGCCCCATGCTGACCAGTTCCGCCGTCAGCGCCATCGAGGCGCATGCCAGTGACGATCTAAAGGCCACCTACCTGCCCAAGATGCTGGCGGGCGAATGGACCGGAGCGATGTGCCTGACCGAGCCGCAGGCCGGATCGGACCTTGGCCCCGTTCGCACCAAGGCGGAAGACCGAGGCGACGGCACCTATTCGATCACGGGGCAGAAGATCTACATCACCTGGGGTGACCATGACTGCGCGGACAATATCATCCACCTCGTGCTGGCGCGACTGCCGGACAGTCCCGACGGCTCGCGCGGCATTTCCTTGTTTCTCAGCCCGAAATATCACGTCAATGCCGATGGCAGCCTGGGAGATCGCAATGATTTCAGGCCGATAGGGCTGGAACATAAACTTGGGATCCATGGAAGCCCGACCTGCGTGATGGAGTTCAGCGGTGCGACCGGATATCTCGTCGGGGAGGTGAACCGGGGTCTGGCCTGCATGTTCACCATGATGAACGAGGCGCGCCTGTTCGTGGGCGTGCAGGGCGTGGCCATCGGCGAGCGCGCCTATCAGGCGGCGCTGCAATATGCCCATGACCGCGTGCAGGGCGTGCCTCCCAATGCCGAGCCAGGCGCACCCATTGTGGACCATCCCGATGTGCGCCGCATGTTGATCGACATGAAGGCCAAGCTGATGGGGGCGCGGTCGATCTGTTTCGCCGCCGCCGAAGCGGCCGATCTGGGGCATCATGCCCGCGAAGGGCTGCTCATCCCGATCACCAAGTCCTACGGCTCCGACACGGGCGTGGAGGTCGCCTCCATCGGCGTGCAGATCCACGGCGGCATGGGCTTCGTGGAGGAAACGGGCGCAGCACAGCATTACCGCGACTCGCGCATAGCCCCGATCTATGAAGGCACGAACGGTATTCAGGCCATCGACCTGATCGGCCGCAAGCTGCGCCGCGACGGCGGCGAGGCGATGCGTGACCTGATCGCGGAGCTACGCGGCGACGTCGAGCTGGTCCGGTCCGCGTCCGGCAGGGACGATGTCGATCTGGCCGTGTGCGCGCGCGCGATGGAACGGGGTCTTGAGACGCTGGCGACGGCGACGGATGTCGTGCTCAACGCGACGGAGACGGATGCGCTCGGCGTCGCGACGACCTATCTCTCGCTCTGCGCGCACGTCATCGGCGGAGCCTTGTTGGCGCGCACGGTGGCGCGCGGCCTGGTGGCGGGCGATGAAGGTTCCGCCTCGATGGCGAGCCTGGCGCGCTATCATGCGCTGTCCATCATGCCGGCGGCGGACGGAATGCTGGACGCGATCCGCTCGGGCGCCGACCCGGTCTTCGCCTTCCCCCGCGCGCAATTGGCCGACCTGTAGTGAGCGCCCGCCCGCAAAACCCGCCGCATACGCGTCCGGTCGCCCGAGCCCGGCGCATTACCGCGCCGCAGATCACGTCGCGCAAGGGCGGGGAGCCCGTCGTCTGCCTGACGGCCTATGACGCGCCGACGGCGGAGATCATCGACCCGCATTGCGACCTAATCCTGGTCGGAGATTCGGTCGGCATGGTCGTGCACGGTCTGCCCAGCACGGTCGGCGTCACGCTCGACATGATGATCCTGCACGGCAAGGCTGTGATGCGCGGGTCCAAGACGGCCATGGTCGTGGTCGACCTGCCGTTCGGCTCCTACGAAGCCAGCAAGGAGCAAGCCTTTGATGCAGCGTCGCGCGTCATGATGGAAACGGGCTGCCAGGCGATCAAGATCGAGAGCGGCGACTATGCGGCGGAAACGATCCGCTTTCTGGTGGACCGGGGCATCCCGGTCATGAGCCATGTCGGCCTACGCCCTCAGAGCCTGAACGTGTTGGGCGGCTTCAAGGCGAGGGGGCGAACGGAGCGGGTCGCCGGTCAGATCCTCAACAACGCCGTGGAAGCGGCCAAGGCGGGCAGCTTCGCGGTCGTGGTCGAAGGCGTGTCCGAGGAGATCGCCTTGAAGGTCACGAACACCATCGAAGCGCCGACCATCGGCATCGGCGCTTCGGCGGGCTGCGACGGGCAGATCCTGGTCACGCCGGACATGCTGGGCCTGTTCGAGCGCGTGCCGAAATTCGTGCGCAAGTTCGGCGACCAGAGGGCTCGAACCGAAGAGGCCGTGCGAAACTACGCCGATGCGGTGCGGGACCGCAGCTTTCCGGGCATCGAGAACCTCTACGTCTTCAAGTAGGGCGGACGGGTCTGAAGGAATGGTCATGCCGTTAGCGGTTGCGGGCGCAACGGGGCGAAGTTAGAGCCGAGGCCGAATTGTGCCGAGCCTGCCGGGTGAATCCGGTTGCGCGCAAGAAGGGCACGCCTGCACGGGACAATCATGGTCGATTTCATCTCCGAAGTCGAAGAGGAGCTTCGCAAGGACGACTACAACAAGTTCCTGCGCAAGTTCGGGCCGCTCATCATCGGCCTGCTCATCGGTGTCGTCCTGGTCGTGGCGTTCCTCGAATGGCGGGACTGGAGCGAGGACCGCACGGCGCGGGCCGCGTCCCTGTCCTATCTCCAGGCCGACGACCTCCTGCAGGACGGCAATCCCGACGCCGCCAGCCGCGCCTTTCTGGCGCTGGCGGACGTCGCACCCGACGGCTATGCGGGTTTGTCCTTGATGCGGGCTGCCATTATCGCCGCCGACGCAGGCAACGGTGCCGAAGCCGTTCGCCTCTACGATGCCGCCTCCGCCCGGTTCGACAATCGCCGCCACGCCGACCTCGCCGCTTTGAAGGCAGCCTATGTCGTCGCCAACCGCGGCGACTGGAACGATGTGGAGCAGCGCGCCGGACGCTTGGCCGAAACCGACGCGCCCTACGAGTTTCTTGCCCGCGAGCTGCTTGCCACCGCGCTGGCCAATCTGGGCCGGATGGACGAGGCGCGCGCCGAGTTCACCTATCTCGATACCATTCCCGGCGTGCCTCAGACCGTCGCACGCCGCGCCGAGCAGGCGCTCGTGATCATGAGCGCGGGACAGACCGGCTTGCCGGCCCCGGAAGACACGATCGCCGACCTCCCGACAACGGCAGAGACAAACGGCCAAGACAGCGAAGAGTCCGATGATGACACGACACCTTAAGTCGCTTTCCACGCTCGCCCTGGCGGCCGTGCTGCTGTCCGGCTGCTCTACGCTAAGCGCGATCAATCCGTTCGATGGCGACGGGGACGGCGCGGACCAGGGCAACGTGCCCGGAGCGGACCGTCGCATTTCCATTCTGGAGCTGAACGACAGCCTCTCCGTCGGCACCAACGTCGCGCCGGAGCAGATCGTTCTGCCGCCCGCCTATGTGAATACCGACTGGCCGCAAATGGGAGGCAATCCGGCCCATGTGGTCCAGCATACCGGCGCGTCCGGCCCACTGCGCAAGGCCTGGAGCAAGGATGTCGGCGACGGCTCCGACCGCAAGGGCTTCATTGCCGCTCCGCCCGTCATCGCCAACGGCGTGATCTATGTGCTGGATGCGGACAATACGGTTCGGGCCTTTAGTGAGGCCTCCGGCGACCGGCTGTGGAGTTTCACCATAGAGATCACCGAGGCGGAGAAGACCCGCACGCGCGGTCTGTCCATCATCGACCGCATCCGCGATCCGCGATCCATGTTCGAAGGCTCCGGTCGCGACAAGGACGGCGTCGGCGGCGGTCTCGCCGTGGATGGCGGCGTGCTCTATGTCACCTCCGGGCTGGGCGTGCTCTCGGCCGTGAATGCGGCCAGCGGTCAGGAGCTGTGGCGCAAGGGCGTTCGCGTGCCGATCCACTCCGCCCCGACCGTGGCGGATGGCCGGGTCTATGCCGTGACCGACGATAACGAGATCATGGCGTTCGACGCCCGCGACAATGGCAACGTTCTCTGGACCTATCAGGGGATCGTGGAAACGGCCCGGATGCTGACCGTGCCCGCCCCGGCGGTGCAGGGCGAGGTCGTGCTCGCCCCATTCTCGTCCGGCGAGATCGTGGCCTTGCGCGCGCAGAATGGCGGCGTGCTATGGCAGGACGCGCTGGCGGCCTCCGCCCGCCTGACGCCGCTGGCTGCGCTGAACGACATTTCCTTCGGGCCCGTCGTGGCGGACGGATACGTCATCGCCGCGGCTCAGTCCGGCGTGATGACGGCGTTCGATTTCCGTACGGGACAGCGCATCTGGTCGCAGCCTGCCGGATCCATCGGCATGCCATGGGTCGCGGGCGACGTGGTTTTCACCGCAACGACCGACGGCAAGATCGCCGCCCTGTCGAAGATCGACGGGCAGGTTCTCTGGGCGACCCAACTCGACCAGTTCCGCAAGCCCGACAAGCGCAAGGACCGCATCGTCTATTCCGGCCCCGTCCTGGCCGGAGACCGACTTGTCGCCGTGTCGTCGCAGGGACGGCTTTTGATCCTCAACCCCTATGACGGGTCCATCATCGAGGATCGCAAGCTGGGCGACACGGTCATGGTGCCGCCGATCATCGCCAACGAGACGGTCTACCTGCTGACCGACAAGGCCAAGCTGATCGCCCTGCGATGAGCGAGGAGGTCGGCTCCGCCGCGGACGACACACCGTCACTCAAGACCCGCGCCCCGCGGATCGCCGTGGTCGGGCGTCCGAACGTGGGCAAGTCGACCCTGTTCAACCGCATGGCCGGCAAGCGTCTCGCCATCGTGGATGATACGCCCGGCGTGACCCGGGACGTGCGCGAGGCCAAGTCCAGGCTGCGCGGCCACGCCCTAACCCTGATGGACACGGCCGGATACGAAAACGCCAAGGGCGACGTGCTGGAAGCGCGGATGCGCACCGGCACGGAAGGTGCGGTGATGGATGCGGACATCGTGCTGTTCGTCTACGACGCGCGCGTGGGCGTGACCCCGCTGGACCGAACATTCGCCGACTTCGTGCGCAAGAGCGGCAAGCCGACCGTGCTGGTCGCCAACAAGGTCGAAAGCTCCGCCGCCGATGCGGGCGTGACGGAAGGCTGGTCGCTCGGCATGGGTGATCCCATCGAGGTTTCGGCCGAGCACAATATCGGCATGGTCGATCTGGACGACGCGGTGGAGATGGCGCTGCGCGGCATCGATCTGACGGAGCCCGCCGAGATTCAATCCGAAGACGCACCCGTGCGCATCGCCATCGTCGGCCGCCCCAATGCGGGCAAGTCCACCCTCGTCAACACGCTGATCGGCCAGGACCGGCTGCTGACGGGGCCCGAAGCGGGCGTGACGCGCGACAGCATCACCATCGACCATGTCTGGCAGGGTCGTCGGGTTCAGTTTCACGACACGGCCGGCTTGCGCAAGAAGGCCAAGGTTCAGGAGAAGCTGGAACAACTCTCCGTGTCCGACACGATCCGGGCGCTCCGTTTCGCCCAGGTCGTGATCCTGCTGATGGATGCGACCTCGCCCTTCGACAAGCAGGACCTTCAGCTGGCTTCGCTGGTGGAGCGGGAAGGGCGCGCCATGGTCATCGGCGTGACCAAATGGGACTTGGTGGAGAATAAGAGCGAGGCGTCGCAAGCCCTGCGCGAAATGGCGGGCCGCCTTCTGCCCCAATTCGGCGGCGTGCCCGTCGTCATGTTCAGTGGCCTGACGGGCAAGAGCGTCGACCGCCTGCTGCCCGCCATCGAACGCGTCCACAATGACTGGTCGGCGAAAATGAAGACGTCGGAGCTGAACGACTGGCTGTCGGAGAAGGTCGCGCGCCACCCGCCGCCCGCCGTCGCCGGCCGCCGCATCAAGCCGAAATATATCAGCCAGACCAAGACCCGCCCGCCCACATTCGTGCTGAAATGCTCGCGCGCCGACCGCCTGCCGGAAAGCTACAAACGCTATCTGGTCAACGGGTTGCGGGAGGACTTCGACCTTCCGGGAATCCCGATCCGGTTCATCGTCAAGGCAGACGAGAACCCGTTTCACGAAAAGAACCGCACCGGACGCCAAAGACGAACGCCCAACAATAAGAGGGACTAGTCTTTGTTGGCCTCCCGACGCACAGTGCGCGGATGACGACATTTAACACCTACGCCGCGCATGAACCAGGCGGCGCGCTCCAACCTTTCACCTACGATCCCGGTACAATGGCCTCTGACGAGGTCGAGATTCGCGTCACGGCGTGCGGACTCTGTCACTCCGACCTGTCCATGATCAAGAATGAGTGGCGACGCAGCCAGTACCCTCTGGTGCCTGGTCACGAAGTGATCGGCGAAGTGGTCGCCGTAGGCGAGGGGGTTGCGACGCTCAAGCCGGGCCAGATGGTCGGCGTCGGGTGGACGTCGCATAGTTGCCTGCACTGTTCGCCGTGCCTCTCCGGGCGGCAGCAGCGTTGTACGACCGGCGTTTCGACCATTGCGGGCCGCGGCGGTTTCGCCGACCGCATCCGCGTGCAGCATGTCTGGGCCGTGCCGTTGCCGGACGGTATCGACTCGGCCAGCGCGGGACCGCTGTTCTGCGGCGGCATCACCGTCTTCGCGCCCTTCATCGACTTCGACTTGAAGCCGACCGACCGGATCGGCATCGTCGGCATTGGCGGTCTCGGCCATCTGGCGGTGCAGTTCGCCCATGCCTGGGGCTGCGAGGTGACGGCATTCACCTCCTCCATGGACAAGGAGGCGGAGTTGAGAGACCTCGGCGCGCACCGCATCGTCAACAGCCGCGACGACGCCGCGCTGAAAGCGGAACGGGGGCGGTTCGACTACATCCTGTCCACGGTGAATGTCAGCCTGAACTGGCGGCTCTACCTTTCGGCGCTGCGGGCGGAAGGCAAGCTGATCACGGTCGGCATGGTGCCCGAAGCCATGGCCATACCCGCCGGACTATTGATCGGCGGGCAGCGGATCGTGTCGGGGTCCGATACCGGTCCGCCCGACCGGGTCGCCACCATGCTCGAATTCTGCGCCCGTCACGACATCAAGCCGATGATCGAGACTTTCCCGATGGCCGAGTGCAACGCGGCGATTGAACGGCTGGAGTCCGGTCAGGCGCGCTACCGGGTCGTGCTGGAAAACTGACTATCCATCCGGCGTCCCCGGCAATGACTGCCGGGGACGTTTCTGGAATGTCTGTCTCGGACGGAAAGCCCTCCCTAGCGGAGGTATTTGTCCAGAAACTCCACATAGGCATTGGACGCCGTGATCCGGTTCTCGCGCTTGCGGAAACCGTGGCCTTCGTCCGGGAAGAGCACATATTCCACCGGAACACCGTTGGCGCGAACGGCCTCGACGAGTTCGTCGCTCTCGACCTGAAGGACGCGTGGATCGTTCGCGCCCTGGACCACCAAGATCGGTTTCACGATGTTCTCCGCGTGGAACAGCGGGGAGATGGCGCGGTGACGTTCGGCGTCGGTCGCGGGGTCTCCCATCTCGTCATAGAGCGCTTCCTTGAAGGCTTCCCACCACGGCGGAATGGACTCCAGGGTGCGGACCCAGTTCGTAACGCCGAAGATATTGATGCCGACGTCGAAGACCTCCGGCTCGAAGGCCAGGGCGGCCGCGACCATGTAGCCGCCATAGGAGCCGCCGATGACGCCGATCCGGTCGCCATCCACCCAGTCCATCTCCGCGAGCCATGCTTCCGACGCCACCACATCCTTTAGATCGACATCGCCGTGTCGCTTGTCGTCCATGTGATAGAAGGTCTTGCCGTAGCCCGAGCTGCCGCGATTGTTGATGGCGTAGACCGCGTAGCCATGATTGACCAAGTGCTGGATCGTCGGGTTGTAGCCCAGCCGGCTTTGCCCGCCCGGTCCGCCATGCACCCAGACGAGGGCCGGAACGGGCGCGTCAGCGCTCGCGCCCTTGGGACGATACAGGTTGCCGGGAATCTTGAGGCCGTCATAGCTCTCGAACCGTACGACCTTGCCGTCGACCAGCATGTCCGCGTCGATCTCGGGGTTCAATGTATCGGTCAGCGCAACATGATCGCCCGTGGACAGGTCTGCGACGTGTATGTTGGACGGGGAGCGGTCGGCGTTCACGATGAAGGCGATCCGGCCTTCGTTCTCGTCGAAACGAACGTTGCGGATCTCGCCATCCGGAACGTCGTTCAAGGTGACGGTCTGGCCCGTATTCGTGTTCGTCATGGCCAGCACGGAGGAGGCGTCCGCATTGATGATGGACAGGGTATAGCGCCCGGAGGGCGACTGCCCGTAATAGGTCACGTCCCAGTCGGCTGCGAAGGCGTCTGCGCGTTCGCCCGTCGTCAGGTCGTAGCCGACCGCGCGGGTGAACTCTCCGCCCTCATTGGTGCCGTAGAAGAGCGTCCGATTGTCCGCGGAAAAGCCATAGGCGGAATGGGCGACATTGCCCTCATGCTCCGTGATGAGCTGTGGGGTCATGTCGCCCGAGAAGCGATCGACCAGATAGACGTCCGAATCGGCCGAAGTCCGGTTCTTGGTCAGGGCGATGTACCGGCCGTCGCCGCTGACCGCGTCGACCTGGAAGCCGTCGTTCTGGAAGATTTCCGAACGGGCATATCCATCCGTCTGGTAGCGATAGACGTCGAACGACTTTCCGTCGCGTTCATTGGTCATGACGAAGAAGCTGCCGTCGTCATCCGCCCAGCCGCCGAAGCTGGCCTTGACGTTTTCGCCCGGCGTCAGGTCGCGGATGGAGCCGTCCAGTTCGCGCACATAGACGTGATCGAGTTCGTCGCCGCCTTGATCGCTGATGTAGAGAACGCGCTCGTCCTCCGGAAACCAGGAGAGGGCACGGACCGCGTTGGTGGTCGACGCGGTCAATGGGGACGTCTCCCCCGTGTCTGTGTCCAGACGATAGGCGTTGAAGACGCCGCTTTCATCGGACGTGAGGAGAAGATCGCCCGTGGTCGGCCCGAACGTCACGCCCGAGCCGCTGGGAAGACCGACACTGGTCGTCGCGAAAAACGCCTCGGCGGAATAGCGCGGTGTCGCGTCCATCGTCATTGTGGCTTCGGTAACGCCGACCGTTCGGGTTTGCGGCTCGGTCGTGGGTGTCGCGCACCCGGCGAGGGCGCTCAGCGCCAGCAAGCTGATGCCCGTTTTCATTATGTGTTTCATGGTCGGCCTCCTTGTGCCGGAGACCTTAGGGCTTACCTTATCGATATTCAATATATGTTTGGTCCGCCGAATCGCGTTGGCCTAATTGCGGCTCGCCCACTCGCGGTAGCTGACCAACGTATCGTGGGCGGCATAGTCCGGCCCCAGCATCTCCACGATCAGTGGCGCGACATCGTAAGGCGTGGGCAGGGCGCTCTTATCCTCGCCGGGCATGGCCTTGGCACGCATCTGCGTATCGACCCCGCCGGGATTGAGCAGGTTGACTCGGATGTCGGAGACGTTGGCGATCTCGGCCGCCCAGCTCCGGACGAAGACTTCCATGCCGGCCTTGCTGGCCGCGTAGGCGCCCCAATAGGCGCGCGGCGCGCCGGCGACCGAGGTGGTCACGAAGACGGCGCGGCCTGCCTCGCTTTCGCGTAGCAGCGGGTCGAGCGACCGGATGAGACGGTAGGGGGCCGTCATGTTCACGTCGAGGATGCGCATCCAGTCCTTGGGCGTCACGTGATTGGTCGGCGTGATGTCGCCCAGCACGCCCGCATTGCAGAGCAGCCCATCGAGGCGGCCATAGCGCTCGTTCAGCAAGCCGCCGAGGCGGTCGATCTGGTCGAAGTCGCGCAGGTCCATGGGCACGAGCGAACAGGTGCCGCCCGCCGCCTTGATCTCGTCGTCCAGCGCTTCCAGCCCGCCTTGCGTCCGAGCGAGCGCGACGATGTGGCTCCCGCCCGCCGCAAGCGCCTTGGCGGCCGCATAACCGATACCGCGCGACGCCCCCGTGACGAGGGTGATCCGGCCTTGAAGGGGTTTGGACATGTCGAGGTTTTCCTGTCCTTGGGCTGGGGGCTGTTTTCAGCGCCAGCACTACAAACTGCCTGATCTATGAAACTCGATCGTCCCCGGCATTTATTGCCGGGGTCTGACCTCGTCCAGCTTCACAAGAGTATGAGTCTGGGTTTGTCTCGGCTTGTGAGCCGTCCCGATTTCAGGCCCCGGCAATAAATGCCGGGGACGGATGAAATAGACATCCGGACTATATCGGAGTTTGCGGCTCCTAAGCCACCTCCACCAGGAAGGAGAGCTGCTTGGCCCCGCCCGCGCGTTCGCGGTCGCGGTCGATCAACGGGGTCGGGTAGCAGCCTGTGAAGCAGTGATCGGTATATTGCGGGGCCGCATCCTCGCGATACTCCTCGCCCATCGCCCAGTAGAGCCCTTCCACGGACAGGAAGCCGAGGCTGTCGACCTCCAGCATCGTCTCCATCTCGTCGAGCGAATAGTTCGCCGCAATCAGCTTGTCGCGCGACGGCATGTCGATGCCATAATGGTCGGGGTAGCGGATGGGCGGAGAGGCGGAGCGGAAGTGGACTTCCCTGGCCCCGGCCGCCTTGATCATGCGTACGATCTTGGTCGAGGTCGTGCCCCGCACGATGGAATCGTCCACCAGCAGGACGCGCTTGCCTTCGATCATGGCCCGGTTGGCGCTGTGCTTCAGGCGAACGCCCATGTCGCGCATGCCTTGCGTCGGCTGGATGAAGGTCCGGCCGACATAGTGGTTGCGGATGATGCCGAGCTCGAACGGCACGCCCGTCTCCTGCGCGAAGCCCAGCGCGGCCGGGACACCGCTGTCCGGGACGGGGATGACCACGTCGATATCGGCGGGGGTTTCGCGGGCAAGGCGCTGACCCATGCGCTTGCGTACCTCGTAGACGCTCTTGCCGCCGACTACGCTGTCGGGTCGGGCGAAATAGACGAACTCGAAGATGCAGGGCCGCTTTTCCGCATTCGGGAACGCGACGAAGCTGCGAATGCCGTCCTCGTTGATGACGACGACTTCGCCGGGCTCGACCTCGCGGATGAATTTCGCCCCGACCATGTCGAAGGCGCAGGTTTCGGACGCCAGCACGTAGCTGTCCTCGATCCGCCCGACCAGAAGCGGGCGGATGCCGAACCGGTCGCGCGCGCCGTAGAGCGCGTCGTTGGTCATGCCGACAAAGGCGTAGCCTCCGTCGATCTGGCGGATGGCGGAAACGAACCGGTCCGTGAAGGTCTTGCCCTTGGACCGCGCGACGAGGTGCAGCACCACTTCCGTGTCGGACGTACTCTGGAACAGTGCGCCCTTTTCGACCAGCGCGTCCTTGACCGTGTAGGCGTTGGTGATGTGGCCGTTATGGGCCAGCGCGAACCCGCCTGTATGCAGCTCCGAATAGAGCGGCTGAACGTTGCGCAGGATGGTCTTGCCCGCCGTGGAATAGCGATTGTGCCCGATGGAAATGTGCCCCGGCAGCCGGTCCGCCGGGTCGTCGCCCGTGAAATTGTCCCCGACCAGCCCGAGATGGCGCTCCGTGTGGAACATCTTGCCGTCCGAAACGGCGATGCCGCAGGCCTCCTGTCCCCGGTGCTGCAGGGCGTGCAGACCCAGCGCGGTCAGGCTGGCCGCGCGGTCGACGCCGAACACGCCGAACACCCCGCATTCCTCGCGAATCTTGTCGTCTTCCACGATGGCGGTCGGATTGGGCAGGTCGGTCATGGCCGGATCTCCTCGGCGGTTCCGCCCAGGGTCAAGCCCTGGAGGTCGCCGTCCTTGATGCGCTCGGCATATGAGCGCATATCCGTGAAAGGCAAGGCCCGGATCGCATCGCCGATGCGGTCGAGCAGGGGATAGAAGGCGGAGTCGCGGAACAGCTCCGGCAGCTCGGCGGGTCCCGCGTCCAGCTGGTCGCGCATGGATTGGGGCAGGCGGTCCAGCACGTCGGGCGGCAGCCGGTCCGCGTTCTCGCGCAGATAGTCGCTAAAATCCGCTGTTTCCAGCGACGAGCGATAGTCGGCGGACCAGAACATGACAAACAGGGCCGCGATCAGCAAGCCGCGCGCAATCCCGAAGCCTGCCCCTAGCAGGCGATCGAGAAAGCCCGGCCTCTCTCCACTCAACGACTTGCCGACCTTTGACAGCAGGAGCGCGGCGACGAAGTACGTGCCGAGCCCCGCGCCGAGGATCAGCACGCCGTCTGCCAGTTCGGGCGGAGAGAGCATCTCCCGCACCGCGAAGCGGAAACGGCCGAACAGATAGAGCGTCGAGACGGCGGAGACGGCCAGCGCCAGAATGGAAGTGACTTCCCGAACGAACCCGCGCGCGAAGGCGTAGAGGCCGGAAATGACGAGCAGCAGGAGGACGGCCGCATCGAACCCGTTCAAATCGTAGGGACCGATGGAGATCACGGCGAGCGTGTCGGCGAATGAGGCGGCCATGCGGTCGTCCTTGGCCGGAAGGGCGCGGCGTCAAGCGGCCCAGCTCTCCGGCACGTCCGGACCGCGTTCTGCGGCGGCTTCTACACGGCGCACCAAGTCGCGCAAGGAGCGGATGGGGATAACGGGCAGGGCGCCATTGTCGTTGCGCTGCCCATGGGACGCCGTGGCCCGCTTCGACAGGGGCGCGGCGATGGCCCGCTCGAAGCCCAGCTTATGCGCTTCCTTCAGCCTAGCGTCGGCCCGACTGACATTGCGCACATCGCCCGACAGGCTGATCTCCCCGAACACGACCATGTCGGATGGCAGGGCGACGTCGAAGGCGCTGCTGGCGATGGCGGCGGCCACGGCCAGGTCCGCTGCCGGTTCGTTGATGCGCAGGCCGCCCGCCACGTTCAGATAGACGTCCTTGCCGGCGAAACTCACCCCACAGCGCGCCTCCAGCACGGCCAGAACCATGGCCAGCCGGCCGCTGTCCCAGCCCACCACGGCGCGGCGCGGCGTACCGAAGGCGGCGGGCGCGACCAGCGCCTGGATTTCGGTCAGGACGGGGCGAGAGCCCTCCAGCCCGGCGAAGACAGCGGAGCCTTCCGCCGCGTCGCCGCGCCCGTCGAGGAAGAGGGCGGAGGGGTTGAGCACTTCGGCCAATCCCGAATCTCGCATCTCGAACACGCCGATCTCGTCGGTCGGGCCGAAACGGTTCTTGTGGGCGCGCAGGATGCGGAACTGGTGAGCGCGCTCGCCCTCGAAATAAAGCACCCCGTCCACCATGTGCTCGACCACGCGCGGACCCGCGATCTGGCCGTCCTTGGTGACGTGCCCGACCAGAATGATGCAGGCCCCGCTCTTCTTGGCGAAGCGCACCAGCTCCTGCGCGCAGGCGCGGACCTGCGCGACCGTGCCGGGCGCGGCCCCCAGCTGGTCGGTCCAGAGCGTCTGGATCGAATCGATGATGACCACGTCCGGCTTGTTGCTCATCAGCCCGTCGAGGATGGACCCGAGCGCCGTTTCCGATGCCAGGTCCACCGGCTGGTCCGATACGCCCAGCCGCTTGGCCCGGCGTTGCACCTGCCCGACCGACTCCTCGCCGGAAATATAGGCGACTTTCTTGTTCTGCCGCGCCAGCGCGCCGACCGTCTGCAGCAACAGGGTCGACTTCCCGATCCCCGGATCCCCGCCGACCAGAAGCGCCGATCCCGGTACCAGCCCGCCGCCAGTGACGCGGTCCAGCTCCCCGATCCCGGTGATGAGGCGCGGCACGTCGCGCACGTCCCCGCCCAGATCCACGAACTCCATCCCGCGACCCTTGCGCCGCTTGTGCGCGGGCGCCGCATTCTGGGACTTGGCCTCCTCGACCAGCGTGTTCCACTCCCCACAAGCATCGCATCGCCCCGCCCACTTCCCATGGACCGTCCCACAGGACTGGCAGACGAAGACGGAAAACGGCTTGGGCATAGGCGGGATATGGACGAAGGCCGAACGGAAGGCAATGAAAGTTCTGTTTTTGTTCTAAGTTGGAGCAGGTGCCGTTTCATCATGAAAACAACCTTCGGGCCGTCACATGTCTGTCCCCTCCACCAAACGCTGCAAGGACGCGCTCGCGCGGTCCTGTCGCTCTCACACCGCATTCAGGTTCTCCTACGTGTCGCTGGCCACGACCCCGCTTAGGCGCCCCCCCCTTGCGGGGGTGGAACCAACCGTCCTTCCCTCCGCCCCCCAAGTTCCTCCCCCGCGAGGGGGTTTGCGACCCAGCGGCGTAGCGCGCCGCGACTCGCATGGGCCGGAGCATAGCGAAGGTCGGAGGGGGAAACCCGGCATCAGCCGCGCGCAGCGCGCCCGTCCACGGACGGTGCGAGCCCGCCGTTCCCACTCTCCCTTCTCCCCCGCTCATCCCCGCGCACGCGGGGATCCAGTGGCTCACCGACCCCTCGGCTGGCCAGGACCCCGCACCCCCGTCGAGGCCATGGCAAGGACTGGAT
>JBATXP010000281.1:0-4340 GCA_049673465.1 Litorimonas sp. | reverse complement strand
GGGCGACGCCATCCGGCTCGCCATCGTGGCGACCGGGCGCACGCCCGATCTAGTCGGCGCGCTAAGCCTGTCCAAGCGCAAGGGCCGTCTCGTCCTGGATTCCGACGTGCCCGAACTGGTCACGGAGCAGGTGCGGTTTCGCCTGGGCAAGCTGGCCGACCGCCTCGGCCTGGACTGCGCCTAGGTCGTATACTCACATCTGGGTCCGGTTTTGACGGCCTTGGGGCGGTTCGTGCCCTTGGTCAGTAGTGGGCGCGTCTCGCAGGGAATGCTTGGGCCTTCACAAGAGCCGCAACGACGTCCGCGAGCCGCCCCAAGGCCGCCCGTCAGGGTCGCGATGCGCGAGCCTTGGGACGTCGTCGCGATCAAAAGCCGTCCCAGATGTGAGTATACGACCTAGACTGCCACCGTAGGGGATGGGGCGGGCGCATTCGCCTCGGCCGAGGCCTCGGCGGACTTGCGTCCCGGCTTCACTTTGGGAAAGACCAGTTCGACCTTCAGTCCCGGACGCCCGTCATGGTCGTCCTCACCGTCCAGCACGGCCTGCGCGCCGAGCCCGTCATCCATGACGAACTCCGCCTGAAACAGCTCCGCCACCGCATCCACCAGTGCCAGCCCCAATCCGGAGCCCGGCAGGGTCCGGCTCTTGTCGAGGCGCACGAAGCGCTCCTTGACCCGTTCGCGGTCGAACATGGGCACGCCAGGACCGTCGTCGGAGACGGACAGGCGGACCTGCCCACGCGCGCCCTTGCGGGCGGACAGGTGGATGCGCGTGCCGCCCCCGCCGCCTGCATATTTGATCGCGTTTTCCAAGAGGTTGGACATGGCCTGGGATAGCAGACCCCGATCGGCCAGGATCGTCAGACCGTCCTCGATCTCGTGGCTGAAGGACAGACCTGCATCCTCGCAGGCGGGTTCGTAGAGTTCCGCGAGGTCGTCGAGGATCGGCTTGGGATCGAGGGGTTGCAGCAGTTCGCGCCGCTCTCCTGCCTCCAGTCGCGCGATCCTCAGCACGGAATCGAACGTGCCCAGCAATTCGTCGGCATCGGCGGCGGCGGCGAACAGAACGTCCGCTTCCGCCGTCTCGCCCGCTTCCACGGCGGCCGTCTCCAGCCGCGTGCGCAGGCGCGTCAGCGGCGTGCGCAGATCGTGTGCCACCGAGTCGCCCGCATAGCGCATCGCCTGCATGAGCCGGTCGATATGGTCGAGCATGCCGTTGAGGTGTTCCGACAGCCGGTCCATCTCGTCCTCGGAATAGTTGCGCGGCGCGCGGCGGTCGAGATGCCCTGCCGCCACGTCGGTGGCGAGCTTGTTGAGGCTATCCACGCGCCGGGCGAAGCGTCGCGCCACGAACACGCTGGAGAGGATGCCCAAGAACAGGGCGATCACGGAGGAATAGCTCATCGCGGCGCGCATCCGTTCGCCCGTGCGCATGATCGCTTCCACGTCGCGCCCGACCATGACGATGCCGACCCGCTCCCCGGCTTCCTTGATGACGAGTCCCAGCACCTGGATACGCCGTTCCTCCTCCACCTCGCCGTCGGGCCCGGTGACGGAGGCGATGGCACGGTCCTGAAACGGGGCGTCGTCCTGGAACTTGGCGAGCGCGTCGGCCTCTATGCCCTTCTGCGCGATCTCCGCCGTGACGAGCTTGCCGACTTCCCGGCCCTTGAAGACGAACATGGAATAGGTGTCGTCGGAGACTTCGCGCAGCGTGACGAAGCGCTCCACCGTCTCCCGCGCGCCCAGGTCGTAGAAGGGTTGCGCGGCCGGATCGTTGACGCTGATATTGGGCGGAAGCTGCCCGACCCGCTTGGCCTCCGAAATGGCGCGCAGACCGCCCCGGTCGAACAGGGTCTGGATCTCCACCAGATCGTCGCGCAGGCCTTCATTGACCCGCCGCATCTCGCTGGACACGATGCGGTCATAGACGATCAGCTGCGCGACCAGCAGCGAGCCGCCGAACAGCAGCGCCCCGACCAGGGACAGCCGGAACACCGTATTCTTGAGCAGGCGACCGAGCGTGTCGGCGAGATCGCCGAGCGGCTGAACGTTCCGGGGTCTGGAGCCCTTGGGCAATCGGCGGTCCTATGCGTGCGGTCGGATCAGGGCTGCAGGCGGTAGCCCGCGCCCCGCACCGTATGCAGCAGCGGCGTTTCGAATTCCTTGTCGATCTTGCCGCGCAGGCGCGAGATGTGAACGTCGATCACGTTGGTCTGGGGGTCGAAATGATAGTCCCACACCTTCTCTAGCAGCATGGTCCGGGTCACGACCCGGCCCGCATTGCGCATCAGGCATTCCAGGAGGCGGAACTCGCGCGGTTGCAGCAGGACCTTCTGTCCCGCCCGCTTCACCGTGCGGGCGAGCAAATCCATTTCCAGATCGCCGACCTTGAGCTTGGTCACGGCCGCCGTGGGGTCGGACCGGCGACCGATCGCCTCCACCCGGGCCAGCAGCTCGGTGAAACTGTAGGGCTTGGCAAGATAGTCGTCCCCGCCGGCCCGCAAGCCTTCCACCTTGTGATCGGTCTCGCCCAGGGCGGACAGGATCAGCACGGGCGTGGCATCGCCGTTTTCGCGAATGTCGGACAGGACCTGCAGCCCGTCCTTCTTGGGCAGCATCCGGTCGAGGATCAGCGCGTCATACTCCGCCGCCCCCGCCATTTCCGTCGCGGTCTCGCCGTCGGTGGCGAGGTCCACGACATGTCCGGCCTCGGTCAGGCCCTTCTTGACGTATTCGGCGGCGACTTCATCGTCTTCGACAACCAGGATTCTCATGCGGGGAGCCTTTCGTAATCTGTTGTCCATGTATGTAGGGGCGGTCGCGCCGGAAACATAACGACCATTCCGTAAGGTTACGGATTGGCGCGCGTCGCGCGGGTTTCCTCCTCGCCTTGCAGAGCCCTCTTCCAGAAGGGGAGAGGTCGAGGAGACGGTTTTGCAGTCCATGCCTTCCCCTCGACGAGGAGGAAGGGGAATGAAATCGGACGTCGCGCGAAGCTTTGCCGACCCTACATGCCGAGGTCCAGCACCCGCTCCCCGCCATCCTTGGGACGCAACTTGACGCGCAGGCTCGGTTTCTTCGCCAGCTTCGCCTGCAGCACCATCGACTTCCAATCCTCCACGGAGGGGATCGGCTTGCCGTCCGCTTCTAGCAGCACCATGCCGACGGCGAAGCCGCGAGCCTCCGCGTCGGAGCCCGGATCGACGGCCTCGACATAGACGCCCACCTGGTCGGAGCGCATGCCGATGGCGGTGCGGAACTCCGCGCTGATGTCGAGCACATGCACGCCCGTATCGATGTTCACGCGGGCGTGGGGAGATTTGGGTTCGGGCGGCGGCGGCAGGCCGCGGCTGATGGCGGAGGCGCGTTCCACTTCGGACTTTTCCGGCCGCTCCCCGATGGACACGTCCAGCGAGTAGGTCTGCTCGTCGCGCTCATAGATGAAGGTAGCCACATCGCCCGGAGACAGAAGACCAACCGCGCGGGTCGCTTCGACGGAGTTGCGCACGGGCGCATCGCCGATGCGCAGCACGATGTCATCGATCTGCAATCCATAGACTTCCGCCGGACTGCCGGGGACGAGAGCCGTCACCATGGCGCCCGATTTGAACACGCCGGGGCGACCTTCCATCTCGAATTCGGCGTCGCGCATGGCCGCGCCGAGGAAGCCGCGCCGCACGCGCCCGTCGCGCAGGATGGCGTTGACCACGAACTGCGCCGTCTGGTGGGGGATGACGAAGGCGATGCCGACGCTCGCGCCCGTGGGCGAGTAGATGGCCGAGTTGACCCCCACTACGTCGCCCTGGAGGTTGAAGAGCGGCCCGCCGCTATTGCCCCGATTGATGGTGGCGTCGGTCTGGATGTAGTCGACATAGGAGCCGCTATCGACGCGCGAGCGACCGATGGCCGAGACGACCCCCAGCGACGTGCTCTGCCCGATGCCGAACGGGTTGCCGATGGCCACGACCCAGTCGCCGATGCGCACCGGCTCGGCCTGGTGGAAGTTGACGTGCGGCACGGGCTCGGGGGAGGCGAAGGTCAAGACGGCGAGGTCCGTTTCCTCGTCCGTGCCGATGATCTCGGCTGGATAGCGGCGACCGTCGGCGAACTCGATCTCGATCGTGTTGCCGCCCTCGATGACGTGGAAGTTGGTGACGACTTCCCGGTTCGGGGAGATCACGAAGCCGGACCCTTGGCCTTCCGACATCATCTCTCCGGTCGAGGTGGTGACGATGATATTCACCGTGGACTGGCTGACCCGCGCCACGAGGTCGGCGATGGATGGCAGGGCGGAGATCGGCTGGTCCATGAGGCCGGGCGCCAAGGCGGCTTGGCGC
>JBATXP010000280.1:0-1869 GCA_049673465.1 Litorimonas sp. | reverse complement strand
GGCCGAGCTGTCGAGGCGCAGGCGGCGGCGGGACTGGGCAAGAGCGACCTGGGCGTCCGCGCGCTCGATGCGCAGCCGCGCCTGTTCGAGGTCGAAATTGCCGCCTGCTGCGAGGGCGAGATAGCGGGCGAGAACCGGATCCGTATAGAGCGCGGCGAAGCCTGCCGCACGGATCGGGTCCGTGCCGACCTGCCAGTCCACCGGAATGTCGGCGCTGCGCGCGTCGATCAGCGCGCCCGCATCGACCCGATCGGTCAGGGTGGCGCAGCCGGACAGCAGAGCGGCCCCACCGAGCAGGAGGGCGCAGGCGAGCGATCCGGGCCTGTTCATGCGGGGCCTATTCATGGCGCAGGGCCTCCACGGGATTGAGGCGCGAGGCGCGGAAGGCGGGCAGGAAGCCGAAGATGATGCCCACCACGGCGGCCGAGCCGAAGGCGAGCAGCGCATTGTCGAGCGAGAAGACCATCTCCAGATCCTCGCCGCCCAGTTCCTGCTGGGAAATGCCGTAGCCGATGCCCAGCCCGATCAGGCCCGACAGGATGCAGATCAGCAGGGCTTCGGTCAGGAACTGCGTCAGCACGTCGGAGCCGCGCGCGCCAAGGCTCATGCGCAGCCCGATCTCGCGCGTGCGCTCGCTGACGCTGACCAGCATGATGTTCATCACGCCCACTCCGCCGACGATCAGCGACACGGCGCCCATGGTGAAGAGCAGCACGGACAGGGTGCGTTGCGTATCGGCGAATTGCTGGCGATTGGCGGAGAAGTTGAGGATGCGGAAGTCCGGCGCGTCGGCCGTGGACAGGCCGCGCGAGCGGCGCAGGATCGCGTCGAGGTCCGACTCGATGCGGTCGAGCACTTGCTGGTTCTCGCCCACGATGCGGAATTGGTCGACATGGTTGCGCACCAGATAGTCGCCCCCGACGAGCCGGTCGCGCAAGGTGGAGCGCGGTACGAGCACGAAATTGTCCCGATCGCGGCCATTGTTCCAGCCGGTTTCCGGTGCCTTTTCCACCACGCCGACGACCGTGAAGGGCACGTTGCCGATCTTCACCGACGCGCCGACCGGATATTGTCCGCCGAACACGTTCTTGACCACCGTCTGGCCCAGCACGGCGACGGTTTCCTTGCGCTCCATGTCCGACGCAGTGATGCCGCGACCCGCTTCGATCTTCAGGTCGTTGGCGAAGAGGTGGTCCTGGTCCGCGCCGCGAATGTCCGACGTCCAGTCGGTGGCGTCCGTGATGACGGGATATTCGCTGGACAGGCTGCCCGTGGCCGCTTCCACGCCGGGCAGGGCGCGCACCTCCAGGAGGTCGGACTCGTTGAGGCGGCGATAGGGGCGGCGCTGCGACGAGCGTCCGCGCGTCCAGTCCGGGAATACGGTGATGGAGCGGGCCTGAGTGCCGTCGAGGCTCTCCAGGATCTTCTTCTCCGCGCCCTCGCCGATGGCCAGCATGACGTAGACGGCCGCCACGCCGATGATGATGCCCAGCATGGTCAGCACGGTCCGCAATGGATGCTCCATGAGGCTGCTGAAGGCATTTCCGATGAGGCGCAGGGCGGACATGTCAGGCGGCTTCCTTGCGAACGGGTTCATCGGACACGATCCGCCCATCGCTCATGGTGATGATGCGCGAGGCGTAGGCGGCGACCTCCAGGTCGTGGGTGATCAGCACGATGGTCAGCCCGTCGGAGCGGTTGAGCGCGACGAGCAGCTCCATGATGTCGGTCGAGGTGCGGCTGTCCAGCGCGCCCGTGGGTTCGTCCGCCAGCAGCAGGGAAGGCGAGCCGACCAGCGCGCGAGCGATGGCGACGCGCTGCTGCTGCCCGCCCGACAGTTCCTTGGGCTTGTGGTGGGACCGGTCGGCC
>JBATXP010000279.1:0-1753 GCA_049673465.1 Litorimonas sp. | reverse complement strand
GCATCGGGAGCCAGCGTCATCACCAGCAAATCTTCCGGTGCAATTGCGACCCATTCATCTGGCGCAGCTTGCTCGACGATCGCGTTCGGGCTTGGCGCAGGCGCTTCCGCTTCAGGAGTCTGGGTTTCCGCTTCTTGTGCCACAAGCGGGAATGTGAGGGCGTAGGTCAGGACGGCAGCAGCGGCCAGCAGAGAAGGTTTTTTCATGCAACGCCTTGTGCCAGTGTTTAGCGGGTTGCGAAACCCCCGGGCTACGGCTAACCCGCGCGCTCTGTCTGGATCGACAGCAAGCGGAGACGTGGCCGAGTGGTCGAAGGCGCACGCCTGGAAAGTGTGTAAAGGGGCAACTCTTTCGTGGGTTCGAATCCCACCGTCTCCGCCACCAACCCCAGCGCCATTCTCCTTTTGAGCAAGCGCTAGCGCAACGCGCCTGTAGGCACTTTCAGAGCAAACGCACTTGATTGAGGTTTTAGTCAATTGGGGTAAGCCAGATTAATGCCCAGACCCAAGAAGCTGCCGGACCCGTTCGGCTGTTTCAATTCATGGCCGGAGGCTATCCGTCTGGTTATGATGATGTATATGCGTTTTCCGCTAGGCCTGCGAAACGTGGAAGACCTGCTTGCTGATTGCAGGATCGACATCTGCCAAGAGACCGTTCGGCACTGGTGGAACCGGTTCGGCCCTATGTTCGCAGCCGACATCAAACGCCAACGGATCAGCCGGATGCAAGGGTTTAGAAACTGGCGCTGGCACGTCGATGAGGTCTTTGTGAAGATCAACGGCGAGACGCACTGTCTTTGGCGTACTGTCGATCACGAGGGCCATATTCTGGACAGCTATATCACGAGGACACGCGAACAGTTTACGGTTTTACGGCTCTTCAAGAAGGCGTTGAACCTTCACGGCAAGGCTGAAACGATGGTCGCCGAGGGGCGCAAATCCTATCTGGCAGCTATGCGTGAAATCGGCAATTCGGACTGTCAGGGCATGGGACGTTGGAAGACAATCGAACGGAAAATTCGCACCTTCTTTTCCGACGATGAGCGCGGGCCATGAAACGGTCCCGAAAGATGAAATCCTTACAGAAGTTTGCTTCAGTCCACGCAAACGTCTACAACCACTTCAATGCAGAACGCAATCTAATCGACCGTCAAGCTTGCAAAACCGACCGCTCAGCCGCACTGGTTGAGCGGCAAACGCTGACGGCCTGAGAGCCGAGGCGGGAAGGGGTGGTTGCGCCGCACATAGACGAGTTGCGATTAGACTGACAGCACCCGGAGACAATATAAGGGCCATCCAGATTTTGCTTGGCCACTCGAAGATCAGGAACACAGTACGCTATCTAGGCGTCGACATCGAAGATGCACTGAGCTTGGCTGAAAAGACCGATATATGACTGGTGTTGGACGTCGGGTAGAGTTTCCCCGACGTCCGCTTCTGGGGTAGGAAAACCGACATGCTGAGCATCAATTACGAACCAAGATCCAGTCTCGTGGAAAACTCGTAACGAGCGAGTTGAGAAGCACTGCCAGAAATTATGGCCGGACCTGACCATCCCCGAAAACCAGATATTTGAAACTCGTCAACTGCTCCAGACCGACCGGTCCTCGCGCGTGCATTTTACCCGTGGCTATTCCGATTTCTGCTCCCATGCCGAATTCCCCGCCATCTGAAAACTGCGTCGAGGCGTTGTGCATGACGACCGCACTATCGATCGCAGTTAGAAATAGGCGGGCGGCGTCTTCGTCCTCGGT
>JBATXP010000278.1:0-1824 GCA_049673465.1 Litorimonas sp. | reverse complement strand
CACTAGAGCATGGTACATTAACAGTGACAACACCGGACGGCCAGAAACAAGAGTTTGAAGGCCGCCAGCCAGGCGTGAACGCTTCTATCCATGTGCATGACTGGCGTGTGATGTCCAACCTTGCCATGCGCGGCGATGTTGGCTTTGCTGAGGATTACCGCCAGGGGTTGTGGGATACAGACAATCTTGAAAACCTCATCCAGCTGGGTCTGGAAAATGACCATGTCGTCAGTACGTATATTTTTGGTAATGTCCTGGCAAACCTGAAGGAACGTATTCTATATATGCTGAGGATGAACACGGTACGCAACAGCCGCCATAATATTCATGCCCATTACGACCTGGGGAATGATTTTTACAAGCTCTGGCTTGACCCAACCATGACCTATTCCTCTGCCCTTTTTGAAAGCGGTACAGAAACGCTGGAACAGGCGCAGGATAAAAAATACGACCGTATCATTGACCAGCTTGACACACCATCCGGCCGCGTGCTGGAAGTTGGCTGTGGCTGGGGCGGCTTTGCCGAGCGCAGTTTAGAGCGCGGCGATTATGCTATTAAAGGCATTACTTTGTCTGATCAGCAGCATGACTATGCCAAAAGCCGGCTGGGAAACGCGGTTGACATCAGCCTTGAGGACTACCGCCACCAGCACGGGAAATATGATCGTATTGTCTCTATTGAAATGTTTGAAGCCGTAGGCGAACGATTCTGGCCTACGTATTTTCAGAAATTGGGCGGTTTGCTAAAAACCAACGGCAAAGCTGTGGTGCAGACGATTACCATTGATGAGCAGCATTTTGAAAAATACCGCCGTACAGGCGATGCGATACGCAGCTTTATTTTCCCCGGCGGTATGCTGCCATCCCCTACACGTTTTGCCGAAGAAGCCGCTAAATCCGGTATGAAAGTAAAAGATACGTTCCATTTCGGCCAAGACTACGCCAAGACCCTTTCCCTCTGGCTTAAAAACTTTGATGGGAAGATCAATGAGGTTAAAAACTTAGGGTTTGATGATGGTTTTATTCGCTTGTGGCGCTTTTATCTAGCGGCTTGTATTGCCGGGTTTAAAACCGGGCGTACTGATGTGATGCAGGTTGAACTGGCACACGCCTAAACTGATAGGAAAAAGATGAGTTATAAAAACAAAACAGTATGGATTATTGGTGCCAGTAGCGGTATTGGCAAAGCGCTGGCAACAGAATTATCAAAGCGTGGCGCCAAACTTGTTCTTTCAGCGCGTAGTAAAGATAAACTGGAAAAGCTGAGTGATGATTTAAAAGGCGATCACCAGGTAATCGACTTTGATGCCTCAAATGAAAAAGCGGTCGATGCAGCGGTTAAAAAGGCCGGTGATAATAATAAGCATATCGATAGCATTATTATGTTGGCCGCAATTTATGACCCGATGCCAACGGATGAACTGGATTTGAAAAAGACTAAAAAGATCATTGATATCAATTTAGGCGGCACGTTTAACCTCGTTCATTATGCTTTGCCACTCCTTAAAGCGCAGGGAGGCGGGCAGTTGGCATTATGTGGCAGCGTGGCTGGGTACAGTGGCCTGCCAAAAGGCCAGCCCTATTCGGCAACCAAAGCCGCGATTATCAACCTGGCTGAAAGTATGCGCGCCGAACTGGGGCCGGAGGGTATTGACGTGCGCGTCATTAATCCCGGCTTTGTCAAAACCCAACTCACGGATAAAAACGATTTTGAAATGCCGTTTATCATTGAGCCAGGCGAGGCCGCCAACTCTATTGCCGATGGCCTTCAGTCCTCAGCATTTGATATCAATTTTCCAAAGAAGCTCACCTGGCCTCTAAAAT
>JBATXP010000277.1:0-2644 GCA_049673465.1 Litorimonas sp. | reverse complement strand
TCCAGGTCCGCATCGCCATCCGGGGCCGTAGCGCCGCCCTCGGCATTCCCGTCACGCAACCCGTCGGCTGACGTCAGGTGGGGAAAGGGGAAATCCGTCCGTCACAAGCTCCGTGCAACAGCGCCGTTGCTGAACCGTCGCCGAAGGGGGGCATCCGTTTCAAGGGCCCGGACGAACCCGCTCCGTCTGCGGGGGCCATCAAGGCGGGGAAGTTGAAGCGGCTAATCCTGGTTCTTAAAAAGTTCGACGGCAGTTTCACCGCGTCCGCCTCCCGATCACGTAGTATGACGGCGATGAGGGCGGCGAGGTCCACGACGCGGGTGAGAGGCAACTCCTCGGACTGGCGCGACCAGCGCTCTCATGAGTGACGCAGGACTTTGGCGGACAGCTCCTTGTCCGGGTCCCACTGAGCCCAGCCCACGGTCAGGAACTGGGCGTCGGTGTCACCTAATCGGTGGCCGTCGTGCTGCTCGTACGGGACCGCGACGACGGGCTGATGCTTCAGATGCGTGGGTAACGAATGCTATGACATGATCTTCGCCGGTTACTACCTCTATTAGCGCTACTACCTCTATTAGCGCTACTACCTCTATTAGCACTACTACTTGGCGGGGGATCAGCAGATGTCAATGCCGGGCGCGCCTCTACGCGCCGACAATGTTCCGGTATGGGGCCGTGCACGATGGCATGCTGGCATTCCGGAGACGGGGAATTCAAAAGGGACGCCACGCCCTTTGCCTGCACATTGAGGACGCGTTCGACACCGTTCCGGCCGGGTCTCATCGCGTGACACGGGAGGAACCGACCCTTGCTGAACGGATCTCAGAGTCACGCGAGCATGCTCGCGTAACGGAGATGCTGAGAACGCCGCTGGGACTTACTAGAGCCATTTGATGAACTGCCCATGGGGCCCAGTGCGCGCAATGGCCCGGCCATTGCGCGAGAGTATGAAGGCCCCCGGCCGGTCGCTTGTGTCGATGCCCTCCGCGACCTCGGGCAGCACGGAAGCGCCCTCGTTGGCGATCCATTCGGCGCCGCAATCTGCCATGAGGGCAGCAAAGTCCCGGCGGATGGCGGGCGCGACGTAGTTCAGCACAGCAGTGTGGAAGATGACGAGGCGCGCGCCAGAGGGGGCCTGGGCGGCCAGCGCTTCGGTCTCGGTGAGCAGATCGCCCGCCACAATTCGAGGCGGGTCGCGCCGGGCGATGGCGATGGCTGCGGCCAGACGATCACGGCGCGTCGTCTGTTCCGGCCAGACGAGCGTCCGAAGCCAGTCCATGTCGCCTTCGTCTCGCACGTCGAGAGGATTGAGATCGAGGCCGGCCCGCCACGCGATCTGGGGGTGCGATTGCGGCACGGGCGTTCGGCCCGAGGCCTCGCAGGGGAACGTCGGGGCATCGCGATTGGTCGGAGTGAGGGTGATGCGTCCGTAGTGGTAGCCATAGCGATCGGGAAGAAGGCATAGACCCGCGGAAGCGCCGACCTCGATTAGGGCGAGCGGCCCCTCGATCTGCGCCAGCGCCGGGAGCAAGCATGCGCATCGCGCGGGCTCATTCGTCTGGGTCGACCGCGACAGCATCACGGGCTCGACCGCCTCCCCGCTATCCAGAGCATGGAACGCGAAGTCGGTTCCGTCGGCCGGGAGGCCGACGGCGTGGCGCGTGGCGGCGAACAGCAGGTTCGGCTGCCTCTTGCCGTCGGGCAAATCAAGGAGGCGGTCCAGAAGCGCGGCGCTGCTCGCGACCGACCGCGCATGGGCCTCGTAGCTTGCGGAGACGCCATGGGCCTCGCGCTCGGCGAACGCCAGATACCGCGCCGCCAGCTCTGCATTTGCATGGACCATAGGAAATCATATCGCGGCGGCCCCAGCCGTGGAACACTGTATGCCCAGTCCTTCTTCGGCAACCGATTACGAAAGGTACAGACGTAGAACGCGTTCGGGGCGTTTCGGACGGGTGTCATCGGGTGACGCCGACTGAACGGACCCTTCCGGAACAGATCGGCGTCACGTTGGCATAGGCCTAAGCGTCGTTCCGATCGGCGGCGATGTGCAGGTACGTCTCGTTGTAGCGGGCTGAAAGATGCGCGCCCGCGAGGAGGGGCGGCGCACCGGGCGGCGCGACGTTCGCGTCATGACCCGGGTTGAAGAACAGCGGAATCGAAACGCGCTCGGCCGCGCCACCGATCACGCGGTGCGGCGTCGCCAGGACGCGCCCCCCCGACCAGCTCTCCAGCATCTCGCCGAAGTTGATCACAAACTCACCCGGAGGCGCCGTGACCGGGAGCCACGTCCCGTTGCGCGCCCGCACCTCCAGCCCAGGACTGCCATCGGTCGCCAGAAGCGTCAGGCAGCCGTAGTCGGTATGCTCAGCGATGCCGAAGTCCCGCGCGCCCGCACAGGACGGGCGCGGTGGATACCAGTTCGCCCGCAGCAGCGTCATGGGCCGGTCGAACGAGGCGGCGAATGCATCCCGCGGCGCACCGAGGACGACCGCCAACGCGCCTAGGAGGTCCAAGGCGACAACGCGGGACCGCCTCAGATACATCTCCACCGCCTCGCGAAACCCCTTGGGCCGCGTGGGCCAGAGGTTGGGCGCGTAGTACGGCAGGTCCGCCAACGGATCACCGGGTGGCAGCTCGACGC
>JBATXP010000276.1:0-4285 GCA_049673465.1 Litorimonas sp. | reverse complement strand
TCCATGATCCATTCAGACACGCTCGAGCGACCCGCTTCCGGTCGCACGGAGGCCGAAATCGTCTCCGCCCTTCACCGCGCCAGGGCTCTCGCCGAACGCTCCGGCGCGCGCTTCACCCGAATCCGCGAACACGTCTACCGCGCCCTGCTGCGCGCCCCGCAACCCGTCGGCGCCTACGACATCCTCGACACGCTGGACGGGGTCGGCGCGCAGAAGCCGCCCACCGTCTACCGCGCGCTGGACTGGTTGATGGAGATGGGTCTGGCCCACCGCATCGCCACCGTGTCCAAATTCGTCGCCGTTCCGGACGACCGGGCGGACCGCCCCGTCGCCTATCTGCTTTGCCGCCAGTGCGGAGAGGCCCGGACTCTCGACGCCGCGCCGCTCGCCGCCTCGCTGACCCTCGCCGTGCGGGATACGGGTTTCCGGAAGGACGATGCGGTGATCGAGATCACGGGCCTGTGCGACGGCCATGCCCGCGCGGCCGCGCGCTGAGAGGTCCGAACATGAAAACGCAAAGCCCGACGGCGGACGTCGCCGCGATCGGCCTGTCCTCGCTCTGCCTGGTCCATTGCCTGCTGCTCCCCGCCTTGGCCGTGACGCTCCCGCTGGCGGGGCTTCTGTCCGAGCTCGAATGGTTGCACCGACTGTTCGTCCTGGCCGCAGTTCCCATCTCGGCGTTCGCCTTTCTGTCGCCGACCGCGCGTCCGGCGTTGACCCTCATGCGCGGGCTGGCCGTGCTGGGCTGCGCCTCGCTCGTGTCCGGAGCTTTCGTGGAAGCCTGGCACGACCATGAGACCGCCTTGACCGTGGCCGGAGCCGTGCTGCTCATTGCGGCCCACGCGCTCCGGATCGGATTGCGCCCGCACCGCCACGATTAGCGAGACGGGGAGCGCTGCGAAACTCAGGGACGCTAGGTGCTGGCGAGCGTCGACCGCTTCGGCTATGCGCCTCCCATGCTCGACCTTCTCCAAGCCCTTCCGCCCGACGCCATCATCGCGCTGATGCAGCAATGCCAGGCCGATCCGCGAGAGCACAAGGTGGATCTGGGCGTGGGCGTCTACAAGGACGCCGCCGGGACCGTGCCGATCATGCGCGCCGTGAAGACCGCCGAGGAGATGATCCTCAGGGAAGAGACCACCAAGACCTATGTCGGCACGACCGGACGGGTGGGGTTTCGCGAACACGTGCTGGATCTGGTGCTGGGCGGGGACCATCCGGCGCTGACGGAAGGGCGCGTCGCCTCCACCCAGGCGGCGGGCGGGTCCGGCGCGTTGCGCCTCGGCGCGCAATTGGCCCATGCCGCCAATCCGGACGCGACCGTCTGGGTGTCCACCCCGACCTGGGCCAATCACGTTCCGCTGATCGGCTCGGCGGGGTTCCGCCTGGAAAGCTACCCCTACTACAACCGCGAAACGCTGGGCGTGGAGTTCGACGCCATGCTGGAACATCTGGACGCCAACGCCAGGGCGGGCGACCTGGTCGTGCTGCATGGCTGTTGCCACAATCCCACGGGCGCGGATGTGTCGGACGCGCAATGGGACCGGTTGGTGCCGTTTCTCAACCAGCGCGGCCTCGTGCCCTTCATCGACCTGGCCTATCTCGGCTTGGGCCGCGGGCTGGACGCGGACGGCTACGGTCTGCGGCTGGCCGCGCGGGACTGCCCCGAACTGCTCTTCACCGTCTCGGCGTCCAAGAATTTCGGTCTCTACAAGGAGCGCGTCGGCCTGCTCGGCGTGGTCTGTCCCGATCCGGACGTGGCGGCCATCGTGCAGACGCAGCTCGGCTCGATCCAGCGCACGCTCATTTCCATGCCGCCCGACCACGGCGCGCAGATCGTGGAGCGGATTCTCGGCCAGGGCGAGCTGAAGCGAATGTGGATGGATGAGCTGGACGCGATGCGCGGTCGCATCCACGACCTGCGGCGGCTCCTGTCGGAGGCGCTCGACGTGCAGGGCGGGGAGCACATCGCCCGCGCCGTGGTGAACCAGTCCGGCATGTTCTCCATGTTGCCCGTGACGAAACGACAGGCGGAAACCCTGCGCGAGGACCACGCCATCTACATGACCAATTCGGGCCGCATCAATGTGGCGGGCGCGAACGCCGGAAACATCCCGGCCGTGGCGAAAGCCCTGCTGGATGTGTTGAGCTGATAGGAAACCTCGCAAGAGGCGACTGATGGACGCAAAGAAAAAGGGGCGGATCGATCCGCCCCTTTCGTTTTCGCGACTGACGACCTAGCGCTTGGGTGCGTTGGCATCCATCTCGACCACGCTCATGGCGGTGATGCGCCACGCCCCCCGCTCCAGGCTGTAGATCAGGTCGAACCGGATCGATTTCGGCCGGTAGTCGAAGCCGCCCCGAAGGCGCAGGTCCCCGTCGCGCGTGACGGCGGGAGGGATGTAGTAGGTCGGCGTGCTCAGGATCGCCCGTCCTACATCGACGCGGTTGCGCCTTAGCGGCGCGAAGGTTCCGACCAGTTGCCTTGTGGAGTTCTGTGCCTGGAACTCGTCCGTGCCGAGCCCGTGCAGAACCGAATAGTTGCCCGTGCGGTTGGCATTGTCGAGTGCCACCATCGTGCCCCAGACCAGCCGGGCCAGCGTGTTCTCGTCCGGAACGGCGGGCGTTTGTGCGCTCGCGGGTGAGCCCAGCAGCAGGACCGCGATTAGAACGAGGCCAGAAAAAACGCGTCCTGGGAGACCCAGGACGCGCGAAAGTGCGGTGACTGTCACGAAAGGACTACCAGCTGGCGTGGAAACCGGCGCGGGCGCCCGTCTTGCCATTGTCCAGACCGGTGGTCAGGCCGCCGTTCAGCTGGAACGTCTCGTTGACGCGGTAGGCGAACGATCCCGCCAGCGCGCTCTCGTCGTCATACCAGCCATAGCCGCCCGTGACCGCGAAGCTCTGGCCCATCGGCACGTAGGCCGTGTCCAGTGCGATCGCCGTCGCGATACCGCCGCGGTTGTCCAGGATATCCTGGGCGTTTCCGCCGATGGCGGCGACGTTGGCCAGGATGGCGGCATTGTTGGTGCCGATCGCGGCCGAGTTGGCGGCGATGCCGGTCGCGTTGGTCGCGATGTTGGTCGTGTTGGACGCGATGGCGATGCCATTGGCGGCTTGACCCTGGCTGAGCGTGAAGTCCGCCGCCAGGTTTCCGTCATTGTCGGTCGTGACCACGGCGATGTCGCCGGTCTGGGCCGCCAGGCTGGACGCCGACGTCAGGCCCGCAATACGGGTCGTGGACGTGGTGCCGCCGATGGAGACCTGGTTGTCGGCCGTGGCGACCGCGCCATTGCCGATCGCGATGCTGTTCACGCCGCTCGCATTGGTCTGGCTACCGATCGCGATCGCGCCTTCGGCGGTCGCGTTGGCGTCGAAGCCCACGGCCGTCGCGAAATTCGCGGACGCGTTGGTGCGCCAGCCGACAGCCGTCGTGCCGTATCCAGCCGCAGCGGACTCGGTACCGAGTGCCGTGGACAGGCGACCCGATGCCGTGGCCTGCGTGCCGAGCGCGACGGCATCGGCATTGCTGGCGGAGGCTTCGAAGCCGATCGCCGTGCTATCGAGACCGGTCGCTTCGGAGTCCCAGCCCATGGCCATGGACCGCTGACCGGAGGCTTCGGAACGCCAACCGAAAGCGGTGCTGCCATATCCGGAAGCAGCCGACTCGGTGCCGATTGCCGTGGACAGGCGGCCCGTCGCCGTGGCCTGCGTGCCGAGCGCGACGGCGTCGGCATTGCTGGCCGTTGCTTCGAAGCCGATCGCCGTGCTGTCGAGACCCGACGCTTCGGAGTCCCAGCCCATTGCCATCGCCCGGTCGCCGGACGCGTCAGAGCGCCAGCCGAAAGCCGAGGTGCCGTAGCCGGACGCATTGGCTTCCGTACCGACCGCCGTGGAGAGGCGGCCCGTCGCCGTGGTTTGCGAACCCATGGCGACCGAATCGACGCCGGACGCTTCCGACTCGTTGCCGACGGCCGTGGATTCGTCGCCACTGGCCGCTGCGGCTTCGCCGACTGCCAGGGAGCGAACACCGGAGGCATTGGCGAGGTGACCGAAGGCCTGTGCCCGCTCGGCTGTCGCGCTGGACTGCCAGCCGACGGCCGTGGCGGCCAAGCCGTTTGCGTTGGACTCACCGCCGAGCGCCAAGGTGGAGTTGCCGTTGGCGACGGACTCGATGCCGAACGCGGTCGCGTCGACACCGGTGGCCGAAGCGCCTTGGCCGATGGCAGAAGCGCCGAAGGAGTTGGCCGAAGCATCCTGGCCGATGGCCGTGGCGCGGTTGGCC
>JBATXP010000275.1:0-2532 GCA_049673465.1 Litorimonas sp. | reverse complement strand
GGACAGGCGCTGCGCGTCCAGCCAGAGCCAGCGCGCCTGCCGGTTGGGTATGCGAAGCCGGGCGGAGATCGCGCTACCCGGCGGGGATCACTTGTTGGCCGCTTTCGGTTTGGTCCCCGTCTGGGGTTTGGGGGGCTTGGCCTTGCGCTCGATCTGCGCATCGAGGCTGGACGCCTTGCCGGGTCGCGGCGGCGGGACCTGCCGGGACTGGATGTCGATCGGCATGTCCTGGGAGCGGATGTGCAGGTCGGTCTGCGGGAACGGAATTTCGATTCCGGCCTCGTTGAGTGCCTTGTTGATCTCCGTATGGAGCTGGTGGCGGACGGGGAAGCGGTCCTCGAAGCTGCGCAGGAAGACCCGCACCTCGAAGTCCAGCGAACTGGACCCGAAGCCGATGAAGAAGACCTGCGAGGGCGGGGTCTCCAGGATCTTCGGGTTGCTGCGCACGATGTCGATCATGATCTCGCGCGCCGCATCCGTGTCGGAGCCATAGGCGATGCCCACGGGGATGACGACGCGGGTCACGGAGTTGGACAGGGTCCAGTTGGTGACTTCCTGGCTGATCAGGTTCTCGTTGGGGATCAGGATTTCGCGATTGTCCAGATCGCCCAGCGTGGTGGCGCGGATCTTGATGCGCGTGACCGTGCCGGACTTGTCGCCGATGGTGACGAAGTCGCCGATGCGGATGGGACGTTCGAACAGGATGATGAGGCCGGACACGAAATTGGCGATGATCTTCTGCAGACCGAAACCGATACCGACCGACAGGCCGGTCACGATCCAGCGCAGCTGCGACCATTGCAGGCCGATCCGCTGGAAACCCATGAAGATGCCCGTGCCCACGATCAGGTAGCCCAGGATCGTCACCACGGCGTAGCGCGCGCCCGCATCCACGCCGAGCCGGTTGAGGATGAAGATCTCCAGGAACCCCGGCAGGTTGCGCGCCGCGATGATGGTGATGGCCCCGATGGCGAGGCCCTGCAGGACGGTCCAGAGCGTGATGACCCGGTCGACCGGATCGCCGTTCTCGTCCAGCTCGCCCGTGCCGATGCGACCGATCTCGAACCCGTCGAAGATGGTCAGGGCCGGCAGCAGGTCCGCCCAGGTCAGCCACAGCATGGCAGCGAGGCCGAGCGCGGTCAGCACCTTGAGCAGCTGCGCGGACTGGCGGCTCATGGCGGTGATGTCGATCGATTCCGTGTCGACCGGCGGCGGGGCGGGCATCTCCTCGCCGCGCGCCTCGGCCTCCGCCTGCTCCTGGCGGGTGCGGATCATGGTCTCGCGCCGCTCCACCGCCTGGCGGTACTTGATCTGGCGCTGCGCCACCGTGATGGCGCGGCGGATGATGCCGTAGATGACGTAGGTGAAGAGCAGGATCCACAGCGTCTCGAACAGGCGCAACAGGATATCGTCCGCGCTCTCATACCAGCCGGCGCCGGCCATGATGGCGGCGAAGAGCGGCAAGCCCACGGCGAACACGGCCAGCGGGAAGCGGTAGCGGCTAAGGAAGACCGGCGTGTTGCCGACGGTGCCGTCGTCGCGGCTCTGCCACAGGATCAGAAAGGCGAAGCTCGCCAGCGCCAGCGCGGTGACGATGAACACGGCCAGGGAAAAGCCCTGATAGATGTTCTCTCCGCGCATGCCCGACATGGTGGCGAGCAGGAAGGAGGTCGTGCCGACGACCGGCAGGAACCAGCGCAGATTGTTCTGGATCGAAGCCCGAACCGGTCGGGCCAGCTTGAAGTGCGCGGCGAAGAGCGAGCTCTCCCGGTCCCAATATTTCCAGGTCACGATGATGAGCGAGAAGACCGACAGGTAGAGAAACCCGTCCGCCAGCCCGCCGACTAGCAGGTCGGGATTGGCGGACGCGCCGAACAGAATGGCGAGCAGCGCGTAGAAAAGCGGCCAGGGCAGCGCCATCAGCAGGCCGACACCCGTCACGGCCGGCGTGTGCCAGAGATTGTCGCGCTTGACCCGCCCGACATGCTCGGCCCGCTCCTTGACGTCGGCCCAGAGCGCCGGACGCATTCGGTAGGCCGCGGCGATCAGGCCGGCGAAGAGCAGCACCAATGGCCAAAGTCGCAGCGATTGCCGCACCAGAACTTCGCCCGCCGTGCGGATATGGTCGGGCGAGAACAGCTCCGCCGCGCCGCGCACCACCTTGACCGGCCAGCCCGCATCCACGGCCGGGACGCTGGGCACCCAGAGCAGGTTCTCGTCCAGCACGGTGCGCAATTCGTTGGAGCGTTCCAGCAATTCGTTCTGTGCGGTCTGAAGCTCCGCCACGGCATTGATGCGCGCGGTGGCATTGTTGGCGATCTGGCGCAAGAAGGCACGGCGCTGTTCGGCCAGCAGCTGCACGGCGCTGGCATAGTCCGGGGTCAGGTCCGGCAGTGTGGGTTCGTCCCGACGGGCGCGTTCCAGCAAGGCGTTGGGGTCGATCACGCCGATCGGCAGGTCGCGCAACTCTTCCTGGGCGACGACGCGCTGGCGCGTCAGGCGGGTCAGGGCGCGCTGCGTGTCGCGCAGCTC
>JBATXP010000274.1:0-2216 GCA_049673465.1 Litorimonas sp. | reverse complement strand
TTGTGGGAGAAGAGCCGCGCCGGAAGGGCATTGCGCCCGGCTTCCATGCCGGACCGGGTCGTCGGCTCCAGCAGTGGGCCCACATTGCCGACCACGCAACCGTCACCCGCCTCGATCAGCCCGTGCATCGCCTTCATCTCCGGCGCGAGGGCGAAGCGCCGTCCGCCAAAGCGGTCGGCGTCCGGGGCGAGTCCGAGCAGCGTTTCGCGCGCACGCGCCGTGGCGCCGCGATGTCCGTTTATGACGTTGGGCCGCAGCGCGGTCAGCCCGTCCAGGCTGTCCGCGTCGAAGGGCAATACCATGTCGAACCCGTCCACTCCGCCCTTGAGGAAGATGCCGACCAGCGCCTTGTAGCCACTGGCGGACGCCGCAAAGGCCGGACGGCTCGCCAGCGCGGACAGGGCTCCGCCCGCGCCGAGGAAACCGGCAGCCGAGGCCTGTAGGAAAAGACGACGATTATAGAGTGCCATGGGTCCGTCCGCTCCTAATTGGTCGTCATGTATTCGGGCGAGACCACCGTCATCACCATCGCCATGCGGACGCGCGACAGGCGGTCCCGCGCCGCGTTGTCGCCGGAGCGCAGGGGCAGCGCCTCCATTGCCTCGGAGATGGCAGTGCGTGTGTCCGGGCTCATCGTGCCGCCGGTGAGCAGCAGATCGATGCGGTCCAGCAGCGCATTGGGATCATCAGCCAGGTCGAGTTCGCGGCGATAGTCCGGTATGATCCGGTAGTCCCCATCCTCGCGGCTGATCGCGTCGTACATGAAGTTCATGTAGCCGACGCTGGAAGCGGAGTTGACGATCTGGAGTTCCGGCGCGGACAGATCGCGCGCGCCCGTTTCCGTGCCGGGCGCGACGTAGCCGGGCCGGAAGAAGTTGAACACGGACGGGCTGCGCAGGGGCGACTGGGACAGCTGATTGGTGACGTCCGACGTGTCGGCGTGGCGGTTCCAGCCCGCTTCCACGAGCGAGGGGTTCGCGCCGGCGAAGGTCCGGGCGAACTGGACGTAGTTGAGCACGGGTTCGCGCACCTTGCCCTCGCGCAGGTCGGCCTTTCCGTCATGCAGGCTCGGGTCTAGCAGGATCGCCGCCAGCGTCGCGGACAGGTCGCCCCGCCGTCCCGTTCCGAACGAGACGTCACCCGTCTTGAAGGAGCCCGTCTCGAACGCCTGCGCGACGCGTCCGACATAGGCCGGGCGCGGGTCGGACGCGGTGAAGCGCTGGATCAGCTGCCGGGAGACGAAAGGCGCGACATTGGGATGGTCGAAGATGATGTCGAGCGCGCGGTCCACCGACGCCTCGCCCTGTGTGCCGGCCGCGATCGCCGACCCCAGAAACGCCTTTTCCAGCGGCGAGTGGTCGGGCTCGTACATCGTCATGGGGCGTTCCCATGTGTCGTCATAGCGGTCCCTCCAGCGATGGGACGAGCCGGCCAGCGTGTAGCCGGTGAAGACGCGCGCCAGCCCGACAATGTCGTCATTGGTGTAGGTGTCGACCGGCTTGCCGTCCGCGCCGAGGCGGGCCGTGCCGTCCATTTCGAGTTCCACCAGTCCGATGGTGAAGAGCTGGAGCAGTTCGCGGGCGTAGTTCTCGTCCGGGGCGCGGCCTCTCTCCGGATCGCCCTTTCGGTTGTAGAGATAGGTCAGGTAACTGCCCATGATGGGCGAACGGGTCACTTCGCCCATCAGGTCGCGGTAATTGCCGAAGGCATTGCGATCCAGAATGTCCAACCAGCCCGCCAGAGCCGGCCCTTCGTCGAAGACCGTGTCTCCGTGGATCACGAAGATCTGCGACAGGGCGAAGGTCATGCGCGCGCGAAGCTCCGCCTCCGTGCCGATGAGGGTTTCGTAGAATTGCTGGGAGACCTGCGGGAAGCGCGCATCCTCGTCTGACAGGCGCGCCGACAGGTCGGCCTTGAAGCCGTGCGGCGGGAGGGCGATCTGCGTGGATACCCAGTCGGTCGCGTCCTTGCCCGTCAGGGCGTCGATGCGGGCTTCCGTCGGACCCAGTCCCGCGCGGCGCAGGAAGTCGGAGGTCTCGACCTTGGTTTCCAGCACGGTCGCGGCCACGGATGCCGGAGGGGGTGGAGGTGGAGGCGTGCCGCCGACCAGCGCGGGGGCTGGCGCGGGCGTATCGCCACCGCCGCCACCGCAAGCCGCCAGGACCAATCCGGCCATCATCAGGGTTGGGACGAGTCCCTTGCGCATCACGGTCTCC
>JBATXP010000273.1:0-23309 GCA_049673465.1 Litorimonas sp. | reverse complement strand
TCATCGGGGCGGCCCGCGCCACGCAATGGGCCAGCCTGTCGCTCGCGCCGTTCCGGACGGTGTTTCTGGGCCTGTTCTTCGTATCCGTCGGATTGCTGCTCGATCTGTCCTTCATCGCGGATCGGGTCTTGGCCATCGCCATGCTGGTCGGAGTGGTGCTCGCGACCAGCATGGTGTTCAATACGATGATCTACCGCGTCGCGGGATATGACTGGCGGCAATCGCTCTATGCGGGCGCGCTCCTGGCCCAGCCGGGCGAGTTCAGCTTCGTCCTTGCCGCGATCGGGGCGACGACCGGAATCGTGACCGGGATCGGCTACCAGCTCTCGCTCTCCGTCATCGCCCTTTCCGTTGCCATCAGCCCCTTGCAGATCCAGTTCGTGCGCTGGCTCCTGAAGCCCGGCGCTCAGCATATGGATGCCGAGACGGCGGACTTGCCGAACCGCCGGGATTGACCGACATTCGGGCCATGTCGATCCGCTACGCCCTCCTTCCGCTCCTATTCGTCGCCAGCACCGCCACGGCGCAGGACGTGTCGCCCTGGGTGCTGGAGTCGCACGCGAAGGCCGAAGCCCAGCTCGACTTCACGGATCGCCGAGACTTCGAACGGGCCAGCCGGGGGTTCCTCGCGACGAGCGAAATCCTGCCGATACCGGGCGCGGAAGGCTCGCCCGTGCCGACCTTCGATCCGGAAGCGCTCGACTTCCTGCGTGGCGAGCGCCCCGACACGGTCCATCCGGCGCTGTGGCGGCAGTCGCGGCTGAACGCGATGCACGGCCTGTTCGAGGTGACGGACGGCATCTACCAGGTGCGCGGCTTCGATCTGTCCAACATCAGCTTCATCGAGGGCGAGACCGGCTGGATCGTGGTCGACCCGCTGATCACGCGGGAGGCGGCGGCCGCCGCGCTGAAACTCGCCAACGACACGCTGGGCGAACGTCCGGTCTCGGCGATCATCTTCACCCATAGCCACATCGACCATTATGGCGGCGTGCGGGGCGTGCTGCCCGAAGGGGCCGACATCCCCATCGTCGCGCCCGCCCATTTCGTCGTCGAAGCCGTGTCGGAAAATGTCCTGGCGGGCAACGCCATGAGCCGCCGCGCCAGCTACATGTTCGGCGGGCTGCTGCCCAAGGGGCCGGAGGCCATGGTGGGCGTCGGGCTGGGTCCCGGCCTCAGCAACGGCACGCCGAGCATCGTCCAGCCGACGCTGGACATCACGCAACCGTTCGAGACCCACGTCATCGACGGGATCGAGATCGAGTTCATGCTGACGCTGGGCGCGGAAGCGCCGTCGGAATTCATGTTCTACCTGCCGGAAAAGCGCGCCTTCCAGCAGGCGGAGATCATCAACCACACGCTTCACAATCTCTACACGCCGCGCGGTGCGAAGGTGCGCGACGGGCGGCTCTGGTCGACCTATATCGACACGGCGGTGCAGCGCTACGCCGACCGGACGGACGTGTCCTTCGGCTCTCACCACTGGCCCGTCTGGGGCGCGGAGGATGTGCGCGATTTGTGGGAAGGTCAGCGCGACCTCTACCGCGTCATCCACGACCAGACGGTGCGCCTCGCCAACCAGGGTCACACGATCAACGAGATCCCGGACCTGATCCGCATTCCGGACGGCGTGGCGGGCCAGTTCGCCAATCGTGGCTATTACGGCACGATCAGTCACAATAGCCGCGCGCAGTACAATCTCTATTTCGGCTATTTCGACGGCAATCCGGCCAATCTCGACCCGCTCACGCCGGTGGAGGAAGGGCGGCAGTTCGTGGACTATGCCGGAGGCGCGGAGGCGCTGCTGTCCAAGGCGCGCGACGACGTGGCGGCAGGCGAGTTGAAGCGGGCCGCGACCGCGCTGAACCATCTCGTCTTCGCGCAACCCGACAATCGGGCCGCTGCCGATCTGCTCGCGGACGTCTACACCCAGATGGCGTTCGCGGCGGAGAGCGGACCTTGGCGCAACTTCTACCTGACCGGCGCGCAGGAGCTGCGGGGTGGCATTGCGGAGCTGCCCACGCCCAGCACATCCAACGCCGACACGATCCGGGCCGTGCCGCTCACCCTGATCTTCGATCTGATGGCCGTGCGGCTGGACCCCGACAAGGCGGAGGACGGTCGCGCGGTCAACATGGTCATGACCGACACGGGCGAGACGGCGCACCTGTTCGTGTCGGGCGGGGCGCTGCACCACCGAATGGGCGTGACGGAAGACGGCGTGCCGACCCTGACCATCAGCCGGGCCGACTTCGACCGGTTGAGCCTGAAGGAGGTCGGCATGGCGCGACTGCTTCTGTCTCGCCGCGCGACCCTGTCGGGCAATCCCCTCGACCTGCGCAGTTTCTTCGACCAGTTCGAGGAGCCGCCTTTCTGGTTCGAGATCGTCAGGCCGTAGGAGCCGCGCCCGCGCAGATCACTCGATCAGGTCCGGCTCGCCGATCTTGTCATCCGCGCCGCGCCAGACGAAATAGCTGTAGACCACCCCGACCAGGGACGAGCCTATCAGCGACACCAGCAGGATCGTCAGCAGCCAGCTCTTGGGCGCGAACAGCGCGGCGGCCACGGTCAAGGCACCGCTGATCATGTAGAGCCGTCCGGTGACGCGGTGCGTCGCGTTCCAGCTCGTCTCGGACGACAGTGTCCACGGGGTCCGGACCCCGATCACCCAGTTGCTGCGGGTCTTGGGCAGGTAGTTGCCGATCACGGCGAACAGCGCGCCCATCCCGCCGATCATGAGCCGCGTGGAGATGTCGTCATGTCCCAGCATGGAGGCCGAGATGGACGCCGTGACGCCTACCATGAGCACCAGCACCGTGATCCAAAGCATCAGGTAGGACCTCTCGCTCACGTTTATATTTTCCTTGCGGGGCGTCAGGGCGGGCGCGGCCGCCAGGACGAGCGCGGTGAAGGCCGTGATGCCGATCATGAACCACAGGGCGAACATGGCCTCGCCCCGGTCGCCCCACCGGTCCGGTTCGCCGTCCAGGCCGTAATGCACGGGTATGCGGTCGCCGTCCGGCAGCATTCCATTGGTCCACAGCGCGATCGCCACCATGGCGGCGACGGCGACGGCGCTCGCGATCAATCCTCTTGCAATCATGTCTCGTCTCCTGTTCCGATCAGGGCCAGCAGGGCGCTGGCCGCGTCCTCGACCACGCTGGTCGAGAGCGTGTAGATGATGGAGGTTCCACTGCGTTCCGCCGTGACCAGCCCGGCCTCTTTCAGGACGGACAGGTGCCGGCTGACGGTCGGCCAGCTGACGTCGAAATGCTCCGCCAGCTCGCCCGCCGTGCGCGGCCCCGCCTTGAGCAGGGACAGCAAGGCGCGGCGGTCCGGATGGCTCAGCGCTTTGAAGACTCCATTGTTCACGCGCATTACTTAGCAGTTTCGCTAAGAATTACCATAACCCGGCGACATCAAAGGGCGGGTGGCCCGAGATTGAGATAGCCGTACCACAGGATGAGCAGCAGCAAGCGCGCCGCGACGGGTCCGCGCGTAACGTAACCCAACCCCACGGCCAGCAATGGCAAGCCGACGCCGATGGCCAGAAGGTCGGTCCAGTGCGCGGCCGGCAAGGAGATCAGGGACGGGACGAGCGTCAGGCACGCCGCCAGGATCGCGGCCAGCAGGCGCAGGCCGAGGGTCTGCACGGTCGAGACCGGTAGCGAGGCCTGCCACTGCGCGACCGATGGCGCGCGCCACCGCGCGCCATATTGCGTCATCGGAAAGATCAGCATCAGGACCAGCGCCGGTCCGACCAGTCCGCGCAATGGCAGCACCGTTCCCGCCAAGGCGACGAGCCCGATCAGGCCCCAAAGCCAGAGCGGGTGAAACAACTCGGTCAGATCGGTCCGGAGTTGCGCGATCGACCCGTGTCCGGTTGGCTCGACAGGGTGAACAGGCTCGGTCGCGAACGTCGCGGGCTCGCGGGACATCACGGCTTTGCCCTTTGTGGTTTTCGGCTTGCCCGGCGAGAACAGGAGACCGCCCAGCAGGACGACCCCAGCCGCAACGCCAATCCAGAAGAGGCGCGACAGCAGATAGGCGGGATCGAGCACGCCCGCCAAACCGTCCACTTCGATGAGACGGTCCGTTCCGGGCGCGCCGCCGATATAGAGAGCCGTCACGGGCTCGCTCGTGCCCTTGAGGAGCGGGGCCGCGAACCCGAACATGTCGGCGAACGGCGAACCGCCCGACCCATCCATGAAGAAGGCGGCGGAGGCGACCAGAGCGCCCATCCAGATGAAGAAGAAGGCGACATCGCCCAGAGCCCCGCGCAGGCGCGGGCGCATGGCGAAGAGGGTCCTCACACCGGCGATGACCGCCAGGGCGGGAGCTGCGACTATCAAGGTGGCGGCAAGAGTCTCCAGCGGCGAGACCTCGCCGAGCGGTATCCGGAAGAGGGAGAGCACGACTCCCGCCACGGCGAGCACAAGCACGAGCAGGCTCAGCGCCGCCACGTCGCCGAGCCATTGTCCCAATGACAAGGCGGGGCGCGACCGAGGCAAGGCGTCCGTGACCTGCCGCGGCTGGATCCGGGTCGGACCCGCCTTGAGGAAAATATAGGCGAGAGGGCCGAGCAGCACGGCCGTGATCACGCCGAGCTGGAGACCGATCGTCGAAGCCGTCAGGGCGAGCGAGGCGTCGTTCACGCCGAGCATGGAGGAACCGGAGCCGGGTTCGGGCACCATGAACCGGGCCGCGAGGGGCCCTGCGAGCGCGAGCACCCAGATGGCCGGACTGCGCAGATGGCGCGTCAGCTGCTGCGCCGCGTGAAGACGGACGTTTCGGGCGAAGGCCATCAGTCTGCGGGCCGGATGTCGAGCGTCCGGTAGGGCCGATCCGCCAGGCTGTCCTGCAAGTGCGTCGTCATCAGGACCACGGCCCGTTCGCCCAGTTCGAAGACGAGGTCGTTGACATGTCCGCCCGTCACCGCATCGAGTTCAGCCGTGGGCTCGTCCAGGATCAGGACGGCCGGATCGCCGAGGGCCGACTGGGCGAGACCGAGCCTTCGCCGCATACCGCCGGAATAGGTCCGCACGAGCCGCGTCGCGTCGCGACCCAGGCCGAGCCGGTCCAGCAGGCTTTGCGCCTGCGCCTTGGCCGATCCCAGCGGCAAACCCTTCAGGGCGGCGACATGCATCATGAAGTCGAGCCCGGACAGATCTTCCGGGAAGTCGATCCGCTGCGGGGCGTAACCGAGCGCGGAGCGATATGCCTTGAGCGAGCCGCGCAGGGGTGCGCCGTTCCACGAGAGCTGTCCCTCGCTCGGTTTCTCGACCGTGGCGCAGAGGCGCAGCAAAGTGGACTTGCCGGCCCCGCTCGGCCCGGTGATGACGGTGACACCGCGATCGAACCGATGGTCGATGCCGCTCAGCACCCGCGTCTTGCCGTAGCGCTTCCCGATATCCGACAGTTCCAGCATAGTTCCCCCTCAACAAAAAGCCCGCCTAGCGGCGGGCTTCGACAATTACCAGATTTTGACCCGCTGTTCCGGCGGCAGGTACATCGGATCGTCTTCCGTGATGTTGAAGGCGTCGTACCAGGCATCGATGTTGCGCACGATGCCGTTGGCTCGGAACTCGCCCGGGCTGTGCGGGCCGTTCTTGATCTGCTGTGACAGACGCTCGTCGCGCCACTTGATCGCCCAGACCTGCGCCCACGCCATGAAGAAGCGCTGGTCGCCCGTGAAGCCGTCGATGACCGGAGCCTCCTCGCCGTTCAGCGAGCGTTTGTAGGCGTCGTAGGCCATGGTCACGCCCGTCAGATCGCCGATGTTCTCGCCGAGGCCGAGACGACCGTCGAGGAACTCGCCGGGCAGCGGTTCGAATTCGCTATACTGGTCCGCGAGCATCGCCGCGCGCTCCTCGAAGCCTGCCGCGTCTTCCGGCGTCCACCAGTCGCGCTGCACGCCGTCGCCGTCCGACTTGCGGCCCTGATCATCGAACCCGTGACCCATCTCGTGGCCGATCACGGCACCGATGCCGCCATAATTGACCGCCGGGTCGGCATTGGGGTCGAAGAAGGGCGCGTCGAGGATGGCGGCCGGGAAGACGATCTCGTTCAGGATGGAGTTGTAATAGGCATTCACCCGCTGGGGCGTCATGCCCCATTCGTCGCGGTCGATCGGGCCGCCCAGATCGCCGAGCTGGTCGTCCCAGCCCCACTGACGGGCGCTCTTGACCGTGCCGTAGAGGCTGTCGCGGTCGACCTCGAAGCCTTCATAGGTTTCCCACACGTCGGGATAGCCGATCTTGGGATTGAACCGGGCCAGCTTGTACTGGGCCTGCTCCTTGGTCTCGTCGCCCATCCATTCCAGATTGTCCAAGCCGTCCTTGAAGGCGGCGCGCAGGTTCTCGACCAGCTCGTCCATCTGCGACTTGGATTCCGGCGGGAAATGCCGATCGACATAGACGCGGCCCACCACGAAACCGAGGCGGTTGTTGATCTCCGACACGGCGCGCTTCCAGCGCGGGCGCTGCTCTTCCTGCCCGCCAAGGGTGCGGCCGTAGAACTCGAAGCGGGCATCGTCGATGGCGGCCGGCAGGTAGGAAGCATTGTCGCCGATCAGCGAGATCGTCATATAGTCCTTCAGGACCTCGACATCGGTTTCGGCGAACACTTCGGCCGCATTCTCGACCGCAGAGACTTCGCGCACGATCAGGTCGTCCTCGCCGTCCAGGCCGAGATTGCCGAAGAAGCGCGCCCAGTTCATGCCGGGCGCCATGTCCGCCAGCTCGTCCATGGTCATCTTGTTGTAGGTCAGGTCGCGGTCGCGGCGCTTGACCGGCTCCCAATGGCCTTCCGCGACGGCGGTCTCGAATGCCATGACGGCTTCGGCGCGCTCGCGCGGATTGTCGAGCCCCGCCTCGGTGAGGATCGTCGTCATATAGTCGAGATAGGCTGCGCGGATGGTTTCGGCCCGCTCGCCTTCCTCGAAATAGTTGTTGCGGTTGGGCAGGCCCAGACCGGACTGCGTCAGGTAGATGGAGTGCGTGTCGTTCTCCTTGGCGTCAATATAGACGTAAGGCCCGACGGGCGCGTCGAGACTCAGGGCCGGATCGCTCATCAGGTCGATGACGTCGTCCTTGCTGGCAGCGCTACGGATGCGGGCCAGATCGTCCTCGACCGGGCTCAGGCCCGCCGCCTCGATGGCGTCCACGTCCATGAAGGCATTGTAGAGGTCGGCGATGCGCTTTTCGTCGGCGGTCGGATTGTCGCTCTCGGCCGCGCCCTGGATGATGTCCAGCACGCGCTCCTCGGCGCGGTCGGCGAGGATGTCGAAGCTGCCATAGCGGGTCCGGTCGGCCGGGATCTCGGTTTCCGCCAGCCAGGTCCCGTTGACATATTCGAAGAAGTTCTCGCCCGGATCGACCGACGTGTCCATATTGTCGAGCTCGATGCCGAAGTCGCCAAGTTGCGCGGATGCAGTGGCGGTCGGCGTCGGCGTTTCCACCGTTTCCACGACGTCGTTCGTGTCGGCAGCATCGACCGTTTCGGTCGTTTCCGCGCCCGAACAGGCCGCGATCATGAGGGCGAGAAGGCTGGTGCCGGCGAGGTGAGACAGTTTCATGGGTTTCTCTTAAGTGACTCTGGGGTTCGGTGTCGCCGCGCCCGATAGGCACGGCGAATTTCTATTCTGCCGGCGCAGGTGGTGGGGAGGCCGGACGCGACGCGGGACTGGTATCGCCGATCTCGAAATCGTCCAGGGCCAAGGCCAGTTCGGGATCGTAGGTCGTCCCGAACGGATCCATCTTCTCTCCGTTCCACAGCCCCCGGAAGAAGCGGCTGATATCCACGCCGATACCATACATGGCGGGCACGAGCATCAGGGTCAGGAAGAAGTCGAACAGGACCCCGAAGGCCAGTGCGACGACCATGGGCTTCAGGAACTCCGCCTGAGGACTGGTCTCGAACAGGATCGGGACGAGGCCGATGAAGGTCGTGACCGACGTCAGCAGGATCGGCCGGAAACGCGCCACGCAGGCGTCCAGCATGGCCTGGTAGGCCCCGATTCCCTTGGCCCGCAATCGATTGACATAGTCGATCAGGACGAGGTTGTCGTTCATCGCCACCCCGGTCGCGGCGAGGAATCCGAAGATCGAGAACATGCCGAACGGCACCCCCGTCACCAGATTGCCGAAGATCATGCCCACCCAGGCGAATGGCAGGGCGATCAAGATCAAGAGGGGCTGGGCGTAGGACTTGAACGCGATCGCGAGCAGCACATAGGTCGCGATGATGATCGCGATCAGGCTGATCTGCAGCTCCTTCATGAAGTTCTGCTCGATCTCGTCCTCGCCGACCGCGATGCGGCTGGCACGGGGATGGCGCATCTCCCATTGCGGGAAGAAATTCTCGTCCATGTCGGCCCGGATCTCGGTGGCGCGGGACTGTTCGCCTCGCACGCGCGCGCCGGTATATTCCACGCGCTTGCGGTCGCGCCGGTTGATCCGGCCCACCCCTTCCGCGATCTCCACTTCCGCGACGGAGTAAAGCGGGACCTCCACGCCATTGGCGGCGCGAATGCGCAGATTGTTGAGACTGTCGATGCTTTCGCGCGCGGCCTCGGGATAGCGAACCATGACGCGAACGTCCTCGCCATTGCGGGGCAGGCGCTGAACTTCGCGACCGAAAAAGGCCTCCCTCACCTGGCGCGTCACGTCGGCCAAGGTGATGCCCAGCGTTTCCGCACCCGGCTTGAGAGTGAAGCGAAGCTCGCTCGCCGAGCTTTCGAGACCGTCCCAGGCGTTGCTGATGTCGGGATAGGTCTCCAGCTGGTTCTTGATGTCGAGCACGGCGGCGCGCAGATCGTCCTCGTTGGACGCGGCGACGCCGTAGAACAGCCCCCCGCCTTGACCGGAGCCGCCCTCGGTGAAGCCGTACTGGACGCGGAACGCGTCCGGGATCGGCCCGACATATTCCTCCAGCTTGTCGGCGATGTCCTTGGAGGAGATGCGACGACGCTCATCATTGGCGGCCAGGCCGAGATAGCCTTCGATCCGCGTGCCTTCGGCGATGGTGCCGGGCTTGTCGATGATCGGACCGGGAATACCGAAGTCGGCCAAGGCATTGTCGTTGAGGCGGCCAATGCCCGCATCGACCTGTTGCCGAGCCTGGCTGACACGCTCGAACGAGGTGCCTTCCGGGAAGCGCGCATTCACGCTGATCATGTCGCCTTCGACCTCCGGGATGAAGGCGGTCGGCGCAATGCCCGACATGAGGAAGGACAGGGCCATGATGAACAGGCCGATAAAGGTCGTCAGGGTCGCGTAGCGCCAGCGGATCAGCAGGGCGACGAAAGGCCGGAAGTATTTCTTCGCGAAGTGAACGAGACTGTCGGCCAGCTTGGTCTGGAAGGCGAGCAGCTTGTTGGAGCTCGGCTCGACATGCTTCAGGTGACGCAAGTGGGCCGGCAGGATGAAGAAGGCCTCGATCAGGGAGAAGATCAGCACCGCCACCACGACCAGGCTGATCTGGCTGAAGATCGCCTGGATCGGACCGCTCATGAAGAGGAAGGGCAGGAACATGATGATGGTCGTCACCACGGCGAAGAAGACCGGCTTGGCGACCATGTAGGCACCGGCGACCGCAGCGCGTTCGCCCTCGATTCCGTTCTCATTGTGCAGGTGGATCGATTCTCCGACCACGATCGCGTCGTCCACCACGATGCCGATCACTAGCAGGAAGGCGAACAGACTGATCATGTTCAGCGTGATGCCGAGGCTGGGCGCGATGGCGATAGCGCCCATGAAGGCCGCGCCGATCCCGATCGTGACCCAGATCGCCACTTGCGGGCGCAGGAACAGCATCAGGACGATCAGCACCAAGATCATGCCCGACAAGGCGTTGCCGCCGATCAGGTCCATCCGGGAGTCGAACATGGTGGAGCCGTCGAACCAGATGCGGAAGTTCAGGTCCGGCGGCAAACGGTCGCGCACTTCCTTCTCGAACTGCCGGATGGCCTCGCCGGACTCTGTTATGTTCATCCGGTCGGGGGAGACGACCTGGAAGATCGCGGTCGTCTGGCCGTTGAAGCGCGCGTCGAAATCGTCTTCCACAAACCCGTCGATGACGTTGGCGATATCGCCGACCCGGACCGTGCCGCCCTGCGCCGTCTGGCGCACGACGATGTTCTCGAACTCATCCGCATTGTTGGCGAGATTGCGCGCCCGGAGCTGGAGGTTGCCCGCATTGGTCTCCACCGTGCCGGCCGAGAGGTTGACGGACTCGCCGCTGATCGCCTGCGCGACCTGGCTGAAGGTCAGGCCGTATCGACGTAGCGCCTCTTCGCTGATCTCGATAGTAACCTGCTCGTCGATCTTGGAGACTTGCGTCGTGAGTTGCAGTCCCGGCAGCTTGCTGAGTTCCTGCCGCAACTGCGTGGCCTCGCGTTGCAGCGTCAGCCGATCCATATCGCCGTAGAGAGCGAGATACATGATGTCCGCGCGGGCATCCCAGCGGAAGACCTGCGGTCGGAACGCGTCGGGCGGCAGGTTCTGGATGCCGTCGACACGCGCCTTCACCTCGTCCAGCAGCTTGTCATAGTCTGCATTGATCTTGGTGCGGATGTTGACGTTGGCCGAACTCTCGCGCGCATTGCCTTCGATATAGTCGATGCCGTCGAGGCCATCGACCGCCTCCTCGATGCGCACGACCAGCTGCTGCTCCACGTCGCGCGGGCTGGCGCCGGGCCAGGACACGCTGACCGACATGCCGTTGATGGTCGTTTGCGGGATGAATTCGCGCTGGAGGTTGAAGTAGCCGTAAATGCCACCCACGATCATGAGGAACATCAGAAGGTTCGCCGCGACGGGGTTGCGGACGAAGTAGGCGATCAGCTTTTTCATGCGCTAGGCTCCTGGCAGACCGGTCGCGCCCGTCGGCGCGCCAGTATTCCGCCTCGATAGATCATTCGGCTGCGTCCGCAGCATCGACCGTGTCGTCGCTCTCGTCATCTGACGATTCCGTGTCCGGACGGTTGCCGCCCTCGCGCATCCATTCGGGTTCTTCGGGCTCGACGAGGACCCGCTCGGGATCGTTGACGTCGATGACCTTCAGCGGAATGGACACGCGCGACCGCTCCATGGGCGAAAGGACGACCAGCTCGCCCGCTTCGACACCGGACGACAGCACGGCGCGCTGCGGAGTGGCATCGATCACGGACACTGTGCGGATTTCCGCTTGGCCCTTATCGTCAACGACGTAGATTTCTTCGTTCACGCGCAGTCCGTCACGCGGAATGACGATGGCGTTCTCGAATATCCGCCCCTCGATCTCCGCATCCACGAACAGGCCCGGCGCGATGGGCACGCCATTGTCGGATGCGCCCGCGCCGTAGGGATCGGCGACTTCGGCGATGGCGAAGAGCGCGCGGGACTGCGTGTCGTAGGTCGCTTCCGTCCGCATGATCTCGCCTTGCCAGGTCTGACGGACGCCGCCGATCGTGGTGGAAAGCTTGACCTTGGGCGCGGCGGCGCGGCTTTCGGCGACATAGGCGATGGGCAGGTCGATCTTGGCGAGATCGGCGTCGGTGAAGGGCAGACGGACTTCCACGATGTCCGTCGAAAAGATGCGACCCAGCGGGGAGCCCGGCGACACGAACTGGCCGAGATCGGACGTCTTTTCACGCACTCGACCGGAGAACGGCGCCGTTACGGAGGCGCGGGTCAGCTGCAGACGCGCATTCTGCAGATCGGCCTGCGCGGCTTGGAGCGCGGCTTCCGCCTGCTGGCGCTGCGGCACGCGCAAGGCGAGATCCGTTGGCACACCACGACCGAGTTCTTCATAGTCGCCGCGTGCGATTTCGCCTTCCGCGATCTCGCGCGTCAGGACTTGCTGCGCCTGCGCGACATTGGCTTCGGCGCGAGAGATCGCGACTTGGTAGTCGCTCGGATCGATGCGCACGAGCGTCTCGCCGCGGCGGAAGATGCCGCCCTCGATGAAGTTCGGCGCGACATAGACGATCTTGCCGCCGACCTGCGGAACGAGGTTGATCTCGGTCTGCGGGCGGGCCTCGCCCTGCGTCGTGACGACCAGGCGCACGTCCTGGCGTTTCGCCGTATCGGCCACGACGGCCAGCGGCGTGAAGGGTCGGCGCTGTTCTTCCGGTTCCTCGTTGGCGTTGATCACGGCCAGCGCCGCCATGGGGAACATCAGCAGGATCAGGATCGGGATCAGGATGGACTGGATGCGCTTGCTGTAGCCGCGTCGACGCTTGGGACGGCTAAGCCGGTAGGCCATCACGAGGGACACGATCCCGAGGAGGATGAACAGCAATAGCAGCATGGGTTCGATGGGCGGCGGCCCGTTGGCGGCCGCCTGGGCCGCGGCGTCTCCGCCTCCGCCAGCGCCACCACGACCCCCTCGGCCACCACCGCCGTCTTGACCGCCCTTCAGGATGATGGCGGCCAGACCCAGCACGATGCCGAGCGGAACGATCACGAGAGGCGCGCGGATCAATCCCTTGCTGACCGGCTCGGCCTCTCCCGAACGAGGATCGCCGGCCGCGATGGCGACCGGCTCCTTACCGATTTCGTAGGCTGTCATGGCAACTCGATCCCGAGAAATTCGACCGGCCTCGACTCCGCGAGGTCCGGAGGTGGACTATAGCCCGACCCGCCCAGCGCCACGTGGAGGCGGACACGGTTGGACAGGCGTTCGGCGCGCGCGGAAATCAGCTGGCCATCCGCATTCAGCCTACGGCCTTGCGCGTCGAGCAGTTGAAGAATCGTTGCCAGCCCTTCCACATAGCGCAGTTCCAAGCGCTCCTCGGCCTTGATCGCCTCGTCGAGGGAAACGCGCAACGCGGCCTCGCGCGCAGCCAGTCTCTGCTCCGCGTCGAGCGCGTTCTCGACCTCCAGATAGGCTTGCAGCACGGTCTCGGCATAGGTTTCGACCTGGGCGGTCAAGGCGGCGCGCTGGGCATCGACCTGGGCGCGCAGACGCCCGCCCTGAAAGATTGGCGCAGTCAGGGATTCGGCCAGCGAATAGGCCAGCGAGGACAGGTCGAACACGTCGAGCAGATCGCCCCCCGCCGTGCTGAGGGCCTGGTCGCTGACACCGCCCGTGATCGTCAGGCTGGGATAGAGCGCCTTGCGGGCAACGTCGACATCGAGCCCGGCCTGCGCGATGCGGCGCTCCGCAGCGATCACGTCGGGACGGCGCGCCAGCATGTCGGCCGGGGTTCCCACGCCGGTGAGCGGCGGTAGTTCCGGCAGGTCGGTCGGCAGGTCCAGTTCGGCGTCGGGATAATCGCGCGCGAGGATCTGAACGGAGCGAATGGTCGAGTCGCGCAGTTGCAGCCGGGATTGCTCCAGCGCCTGCGAACTGGCGACGGAGGAGCGGGCCAATCGGACGTCGGACGATCCCGTCAGGCCGGACTCGAAGCGCCTTTGCGTCAGGCGAAGCGCCCTTTCCTGCGTGGCGATGTCGTCGGCGGACAGCCGAACCAGCAGCGCCGCCTCGATCGCGTCGAACCAGCTCGTGGCGAGACGGCTCGTGACCGTCAGTTCCAGCGCGGCGATGTCGGCGGCGGATGCCTCGATGGCGCGACCGTCGGCGGCGACGCCGTCGCGGATCCGGTTGACCAGGTCGACTTCCCAACGGGAGGTGAAGCCGAAGTCGTAGCTGGTCGATCCGGCGTTGAACCCGATGCCGCCCTCGCTGCGGCGCACCGTTCCGCCGACGTCGAGCGTCGGGAAGAGGGCGGAGCGCCCGATATTGCGCGCGGCGAACGCCTGGTCGAGCTGCGCCAGGGTGCGGCGGACCGACGGGTTCTCGGCACGGGCGCGGGTCACGAGCGAGGTCAGCCGCTCATCGCCGAACCCCTGCACCCAGTCCGTTCGCGGCAGGCCTTCCGGAGCGGGCTCGGCCCAGTCGGACTCCAGCGGTATATACTCGGCCGCATTCACGACCGTGTCTTCGACGGGGTCGATGAAACTCGCGCAGGCTCCGAGGCTCAGGGTCGCGGCCATCAGCAAGGCATGAGACGCGTTCCGGCGAAGGGCGGACGTTCCGCCGTTGCGGGCGGAACCGGACTGTGAGGGCAATTGGATCGACGGCATTTCCTTGGCGCCCCTTTCGCGCTCCACTCGCGACGGACTCATCATGACCCGTCTTCTCGTTGTAGAAAACAGATCATTTAGCGCAAGTCAACAAAACTTTATCGAAAAACGATAATAGGCTTCGCCAGTCTCGGTGCGATTTGGACCAGGGCCGTCATCGTGGCGAGTGTTCTTTCGGTAATGGGACGAGTTTGCCCGCAGCTGTGGCCTTTGTGCCACGGCGAAAGGAGGGGCCTGATTGGTTTGGCGCTTGCGCCGCAGGCTGGACGGCATGGGGAAACTCCGCCACATGTGTGGTCATGACCCTACGGGATCCAGCCGAGCGACCTGAAGGCGACGCGTTGCGCGGCTCCGACGTCGTGGTCCTGTCGGCGCTGGCCTTCGTCAGCCTCAGCGCCATGGCGGCGCTGGCACGGGTGCCGCTCTGGATCGGCCTGTCCGCGCTGGCGGGGTTCTGGATCGCCACACTGGCCTTCCTGCGCATCAGCCGCGCTGTCCGGGCGTCCTCCGTGACGGCCCAACCGGCGGTCAATCCCCTGATCGAAGGCACGAATTTCGCGGCAACCCTGACCGACGCCCTGCCCCAGGCCATCGCTGTGCTGGACCGCGACGGGCACGTCATCCATGCCAACGCGCTTGCGCGCGACCTGATCGAGATGGACGATCTCGGTCGTCCGCTTTCCGTCTATGTCCGGGATACGGGAATAACGGACCGGTTGTCCAAGGCGCTGGCGGGTTATGCACCCGACCCGCTCATGGTCCACCGGGACGTCCCGACGGAGCGCTACATCTCGCTACTCTTCTCCCCCCTGACCAGCGTCGGGGACGGCTCGGGCCGGTCGATCGTGCTCGTCGTGCTGAACGACGTCACCGAACTGGTGCTCGGCAGCCAGCGACGTGCGGACTTTCTCGCCAATGCCAGCCACGAACTGAAGACGCCGCTCGCCTCCATGCTGGGCTATATCGAGACATTGCGCGGCCACGCCAAGGACGACCCCGAAGCGCAGGCGCGCTTCCTCGGCATCATGGCCCAGCAGGCGGAGCGCATGCAGCGCCTCATCAACGACCTGCTGTCCTTGCGGCGGATCGAGCAGCAGGAGCATATCGCGCCGACGGAAACGGCCGATCTCGATCTCTCCATCCGGGCGGCCATCGAATCCGTCGCTCCGCTGGCTGAGGCGAGAGGCGTGAAGCTGAAATATTCCCGCAAGAAGCGGTCCATCGTGCCGGGTCACCAGGACGAAACGATTCAGCTCTGTCTCAACCTGATCGAGAACGCGACCAAGATATCCGCACCGGGAGACAAGGTCTTCATCACGTTGCGGCGCTTCGATCAGTGGACGCCCAACATTCCCTTCGCGGATAGCCGCCTGACCGACGGTGCGCTGACCCGGACGATCAACCCCGCACCGACCAGCCCCCTGCCCGTCTACTCGATCACCATTTCGGACTCAGGACCGGGCTTCGCACGCGAGCACATGCCTCGGATCGGGGAGCGCTTCTACCGGATCGCCGGCGACCTCTCCTCCAAGGAAAAGGGCACCGGGCTCGGCCTCGCCATCGTCAAGCACATCGCACGACGGCACAGGGCCGGCCTGTTCGTTCGCAGCGCGCCCGGCAGAGGCAGCGAGTTCTGCATCATCTACCAGGAAAGCGACGACTCCCCCCATTCCGACGATGGAGCCAAGACCTCCTGATCCGCTAGAACGGGTGAACGCGGACCCAGAGGCCGCCTTGAGACGCGAACGTCACGAGAGCGTCACGAACTTGTCACGGGGCAAGACCATAGGCTACTCTTGGAGAATCGGGAGCGGGCCTTTGAACAGGGTCCGATCCCAACGGGAACGCCCGCATGAACAACATGCCGAACCACATCGTCAGCGGCTATGACAACGACCTGAACGACCTGACGACCAGCCTGTCCGACCTAGGCAGCCTGGCCGAAGGCATGGTCGCGGATGCGGTGCGCGCCCTGTCGGGCCGCGATGCGGCGCTGGCCCGATCCGTGATCGAACGCGACCGCCGCGCCAACCGCCTGCAGAGCAAGATCGACAACGACGCCATGCGGATTCTGGCCTTGCGCAACCCCATGGCCTCGGACCTTCGCCGCACCATCGGCGCGATCCGCGTCGCCAGCGACCTGGAGCGCGTGGGAGACCTGGCGGAGGGAATCGCCAAACGGGCCATCAACCTCAACGAACACGCCCCGCTGGAACTGGCGGAAGAAGTGGAGCGCATGGGCCGCGCCGTGAAGACGCAGCTGTCCAGCGCGCTCAACGCCTTCCTGAGGGACGACATCAACGCGGCGCTCCAGGTGTGGATCGACGACACAGACATCGACGACATCTACAACGCCATCCTGACCAAGCTGCTTACCTCCATGAGCGACGATTCCTCGCGCGTCAGCGCGGCGACGGCGCTGCTCTTCGCGGCAAAGAACCTCGAACGTGTCGGCGATCACACCTCCAATATCTGCGAAGTCATCTATTTCACGAGCCGGGGCTGCCAGCTGATCGAGGACGACGCCGTCCGGCATCTCGTCACCAAGGCACGTCAGACCCGCGAATAGGCAAAGCCAGGAGCGTTGCATGAAACCCTATGTCCTGATCGTCGAAGACGAAGACGCGCTGGCGACCCTGCTGGAATATAATTTCGGCAAGGAAGGTTTCGAGACCTCGCTTGCCATGGACGGGGAGGAAGCCCTGCTCCTGGCCGCCGAGCGCACGCCCGACCTGATCCTGCTGGACTGGATGCTGCCCAAACTGTCGGGGGTGGAGGTCTGCCGTCGCCTGCGTCGCCGCAAGGAAACCTCCAAGACGCCGGTGATCATGCTGACGGCGCGCGGCGACGAAACCGACCGCATCACCGGTCTCGACTTCGGCGCGGACGACTACATGATCAAGCCGTTCTCCATGCCGGAACTCTTCGCCCGCACGCGCGCCCTAATGCGCCGGGCCAAGCCGAGCCTGCTCGAAGACGTCATCCGCGTCGGCGACATCGAGGTCGACAGTCAGGCCTTTCGCGTCAAGCGCGACGGGGAAACCGTGCATCTCGGCCCGACCGAGTTCCGCCTGCTCGACCATTTCGCCCGTCATCCGGGACGGGTCTTCTCGCGCGAGCAACTCCTCGACGCGGTCTGGGGTCGCGACGTCTATGTCGAAGCGCGCACCGTGGACGTCCATATCGGTCGCTTGCGCAAGGCGCTGAAGAAGACGGGCAAGCCGGATCCCATCCGCACCGTCCGCAGCGCGGGCTACGCGTTCGAGGCGGTGGAATAGGGCGACCGTTCGTTCACGAAAGAGGCCCCGGCATCCGGCCCTCCCCTTTTCCGGGGGGAACGGCATCCAGAGCCTCGATCCACATCTGCCACATTCGGGTCAGGCCGTGGCGGACCTGAAGGCGATGATCATCCCGCACGTTTCTGGGCGCGCTCGGCCTGCTGGGCCATTCGGCGCGCGCGGACGCGTTCGAAGCTGTCCAGCGCATCCAGCTGCGTGCGCAGTTCGCCGGAGATGTTGGCCGTCTGGTCGATGATGTCGCCGAGCGACCGGCGCAGATTGTCCTTTCGCGCGATCACGGACTGGGCGTAGCTGCCATAGGCCACATAGCCGTCTCGCTGCTCCGTCGCGTCCACACTGTCTTCGGGCACGCTGTCCGCCAGCTTGCGGATCTGGCGCTCCAGATCCTCCCGCGTGGCTTCCAGCACGGCGATCCGCTTCTGCAGCTCGCCCACCCGGAACCGTGTCCTCTGAATCTGCTTGTCCGTCATCTGCGCCATCGTCGCGTCTCCAACCAATTCGTTCCGGCCTCTACGGGCCGTGTCATCGGCTGGATAACGCGGCAGGCTTTCAACGCCGTGAAGGAACAGGGTTAAACGAAATCAACCCTCATCCCTCCCCGATGGAGCGGGTCGCCATGGCCGGAAAACTCGTCCCGGAACCGGATCGGATAACCCCGGATGAAAAGTGGGTAAGACTGTTAACGTCTGCTTTACCGCTTTCCCTTACCCGGAGGTCTCCATTAACCATGCCGTGAGTGCGGCCCGGTTGAAACGTCGCCTTGGGAGGGGATTGATTATGCGGGTGCTTCTAATCGAAGACGACATGGCAACGGCCCAGGGCATCGAGCTGATGCTCAAGTCCGAAGGCTTCAACGTCTACACGACCGATCTCGGCGAAGAGGGGGTCGATCTCGGCAAGCTCTACGATTACGACATCATTCTTCTCGACCTCAACCTGCCGGACATGCCGGGCTTCGAGGTCCTCAAGACGCTGCGCATGGCGAAGGTCCAGACGCCGATCTTCATCCTGTCCGGCACGAACGATATCGAGACCAAGGTCCGCGGCCTTGGCACCGGCGCCGACGACTATATGACCAAGCCCTTCCACAAGGACGAGTTGGTCGCGCGCATCCACGCCGTGGTCCGCCGCTCCAAGGGCCACAGCCAGTCCATCATCACGACGGGCGAGATCAAGGTGAACCTCGACGCCAAGACCGTCGAGGTCGGCGACCACCGCGTCCACCTGACCGGCAAGGAGTACCAGATGCTGGAGCGCCTCTCCCTGCGCAAGGGCACGACCCTGACCAAGGAAATGGTCCTCAACCATCTCTATGGCGGCATGGACGAGCCGGAACTCAAGATCATCGACGTCTTCATCTGCAAGCTGCGCAAGAAACTGGCCGCCGCGACCGATGGCGAGCACCACATCGAAACCGTCTGGGGCCGCGGCTACGTGCTGCGCGATCCCGCCAAGGACAAGATGAGCGCCTGACACGGCACCTGACTCCGGCGTCTGCCCCTCTCCCACGTCGCCATTTACGACGCGAAAACCCTGCCCCAGCGGCGGGGTTTTTTGTTGCCGCCCCGGCCCGCGCCCGGCAATGACCGGACGGGGAGGACGGGGCATGGGCTATCTAGAACAGAACGCGGCGACGGGGCGTCACGTCTTTCCGGACCTCGTCCGAGCCTTCGCCCTGATGGGCATCGTGCTGGTCAATGTCGCCTATTTCGCCTGGCCGGGCCCGGAGACCTATGCGTTCGGGGAAGACTGGAGCGCGCTCGACCATGCGGCGGTGTTTTCCGTGGACGCGCTGTTCCTGTTCAAGTCCTACTCGCTCTTTTCAGTCATGTTCGGTGCAGGCCTCGCCTACCAGATGATGAGCGCGGAGCGACGCGGCACCGCGTTCGGCCCGCGCTATTTCCGCCGCATGATCGGTCTGGCGCTGATCGGCTTCCTCCACATCGCATTCGCATTCGCTGGCGACATCCTGGTGATCTACGCCGTGATCGGCAGCCTTCTGTTCCTGTTCCGCAACAGCTCCGTGAAGGCCCTTGTGCGGTGGGGCATCGGCTTCCTGGTTCTGCAATTCGTTGTCGTCTTCGCCGGGGCGGCCGCCTTCGGAGCCATGGAAGCCTTCGATCCCGACGTGGCGGCCGAGGTCGCGGCGAAACTCGCAGCGACGATGAGCGGCGCGACCCAAGTCTATAGCTCCGGCTCCTTCGCCGAGGTCGCGGCGTTCCGGATGCGCGAATATAGCGACGTGCTCGCCTTCGTCGCGCCCTTGCAAGGGCCGGGCGTCATGGCCTTCTTCCTGTTCGGTCTTGCGGGCGTGCGGTCGGGTCTCCTGCAGGATCCGGATGCCGCCCTGTGGCGCCGGGCGCGACGGGTCTATCTACCGCTTGGCCTCGTGCTGAGCGGGGTCGGAGCCTGGCTGATGGTCACCTCGTCCGGTTTCATGACGGCCCGCGGCGGGCTCGGCAACGCTATCGTCACGCTGGGCGCTCCACTGTCCTCGGTCGGCTATCTGGGGCTGCTTGCGGCCTGGTCGCGCGGTTCCGTCAGGGGGCTGCGCCTGTTCTTGGCACGCGCTGGCACGTCCAGCCTGACAGCCTATCTGCTGCAGTCGCTGATCCTGTCGCTCGTCTTCAGCGGCTACGGGCTGGGCCTGTTCGGACAGATCGGGGCGGCGGGCTGCGTCGCCATCGGGTTCGCGACCGGCCTCGTCTCGCTCGCCTTTTCCAGCCTCTGGCGGATGCGGTTCCAGCGCGGGCCGATGGAAAGCCTGCTGCGCGGCTGGACCTATCTGGGACGTCGCTAACCCCCTTCCCTGCCGCCACGATCCGTGGCAACGGAACAAAAATGGAACCTGTCTTTTCGGTCGCGGGCGCGGATGTGACGGCGCTGGAGCTCGTCGCGGGCGCGGCGCTGTTGCTCGTCGGCCTGCTGCTCGGCTCGCTGCTACGGCGCGGCGACGGGCCGATGCGATCCGAGCTGATGGCGATGCGCGGGCAGCAGGCGGAGCTGCAAGGGCGGCTGGCGCAGCTGTCCGAAGAACAGGCCGATCGGGGCGAGCGCTTCCAGAAGTCGCTGGACGACCGGCTCGACAGCCTGTCGGACCGGGTCGGGCGCAATCTGGTGGAACAGGGCGAGCGATCCGCCCAGCATCTCAAGGCGCTGCACACCCGGCTGGAAGTGATCGACCGGGCGCAGACCAATATCGAGGCGCTGGCAGGCGAGGTGTCGGGCCTGCAATCCATCCTCGGCAACAAGCAGGCGCGCGGGGCCTTCGGCGAGAAACAGATGCAGGCCCTGATCGAGCAATTCCTGCCGGCGCGGACCTATAGTTTCCAGCATACGCTGTCCAACGCAGCGCGCGTGGACGCGCTGATCCACTTGCCGGGCGAGCATCTGGACGTGGCGGTGGACAGCAAGTTTCCGCTGGAAGCGTGGCGACGGTTTGCGGAAAGCGAGGAGACGATGAGCAGCGATCTCGCTCGCCGCCAGTTCGCCGCCGATTGCACCAAGCACATTCGCGACATCGCGTCGAAATATCTCCTGCCCGGCGAGACGCACGAGATCGCGCTGATGTTCCTGCCCAGCGAAGCCATCTATGCAGAACTGCACGGCCGCTTCCCCACCGTGGTGGAGCGCGGCTTCACCGAGCGCGTCATGATCGTGTCGCCGACGACCTTCATGGCGACGCTGCACACGATGAACGCGGTGCTGCGTGACGCCGCCATGCGCGAACAGGCCACCGTGATCCTGGACGAAGTCGGCAAGATCGCGGGCGACGTGCGCCGCCTCGACGAACGCATCGCCAAGCTGCAGAGCCATTACGATGGCGGGCTGGAGATGATGCGCCAGGCCCGGATCAGCACGGAGAAGATCGTGCGCCGGTCCGACCGCATCGAACAGCTGGACCTCGACGAGGACGAGGCGGAGACCCTGCCCCCGCAGCCGGCCAATCAGGGCGGAAGCCTGCTGTGATCCATTATGGCGATCGCCTGTTCCGCGCCGTCTCGACCGAAGGCGACGGCGATGTGGGCGGCGACACGCTGTTCCGATACGACCAGCGCGACTCCATGCTGATGGGCACCTATTCGGGCGGAGACGTGGAATGGGGCTCGCTGGTCGGCGAGGTCCACGCGGACGGCTCGCTCACCTTTCTCTATCATCACAGGAGCAAGGACGGGCGGCTGCGCTCCGGGCGGTGCGAGAGCGTACCCGAAATTCTGGAGACCGGTCGCATCCGCCTGCACGAACGCTGGCGCTGGCATTCCCACGACGGCGCGCCCGGCCGGCACGGTCGCAGCGTGATCGAGGAAGTCTGAGGACTCGCTAGAGGAGCCGGCGGCTCTTCATGGCGGCGGCGATGGTGCCGTCGTCCAGATAGTCGAGCTCGCCGCCGATCGGCACGCCGTGGGCGAGGCGCGTGACCCTGACGCCCGTCTTTTCCAGATGTTCGGTGATGTAGTGGGCCGTGGTCTGCCCATCGACGGTGGCGTTCATGGCGAGCACGACCTCGTCCAGCGGGCCATCGTCCTTGCGGCCGTCCACGACGCGGCGGATCAGCGAGGCGATGTTGAGGTCCTCGGGCCGGATGCCGTCCAACGCGGACAGCGTGCCGCCGAGCACGTGATAGGTGCCGCGAAACGCGCCCGCCCGCTCCATCGCCCACAGGTCCGACACGTCCTGCACCACGCAGATCGCCCGCCGGTCCCGGCCTTGCGCCGTGCAGATGTGGCACGGATCGGACGAGTCGACATTGGCGCAAACGGAGCAGGTCGAGATGGTTTCCGCCGCGATCCGCATGGCATCCGACAGCGGCACCATCAGCCGCTCCGGCGCCTTGAGCAGGTGCAACGCCGCCCGCCGCGCCGAGCGCGGCCCCAGACCCGGCAGCCGCGCCAGAAGCGTGATCAGGCGGTCGATTTCGGGGGAAACGGAGGGACCGGCCATGACGTAACCTCGCGGGTGGAATGGGCGGACGGAGCCCGGCCCGCAGTGAAGAGGATGTGGGGATTCGGGCCGGATTTTCAAGGCGTTGGGGCGGGCTCGGAGAGGACGGTTTCAGCGGCCATGCCCGGACTTTGGACGGGCTCGTCCTTTCGATTTTGCCCTACCCGATATGCCGTTCCATCCTCATCCCGCCAAGCAGGCTTTTGTGAGCATGGAAGACGCATCCGGCCATCATACCGATACGTCTCTACCGATGGCGTTGGAAGCTGGGCAGGCCGATCAAGTCGGCCTGAGCGGAATGAAGTGAGCGTCGAGTTGTGACGTCGACTTACCTGTCTGCAGCCGCCCCCTCGCCGCTCATTCACACGAATGCGGGTATCCAGTTCTTGCCGGCACGTAGGGGTGGAAAGCCTCTCCAACGTCGATGATACGTTCAGCATGATGCCCCAACCCCATCTCTCCACACTCCGCTCATTCCCGCAAACGCGGGAATCCAGTCCTTGTGAGGGCATGGAAGTGGGTCGCCTCCCCACTGTGGACGACACGTCCTGCGCAGGGCTCACGCTCCTGTCGTCCCGACCCACTGGATCCCCGCGTTCGCGGGGATGAGCGGATGGAGGCACGGAGCCGGTGGACTCAGATGAAAAGCACCGTCCTTCCGCCCACGCTCCTCCATCGACCGCCCCTTAATCTACCGTCCCCGGCATTTATTGCCGGGGTCTGATGTCGTTTTTCTTCACAGGAGGCTGGAGTCCTTCGCCTGTCGTCTTGTGGGCTATCCCGATGCCAGACCCCGGCAATAAATGCCGGGGACGATGAAGGTTTTAGCTTTGGTTTCGACCATTGAATTCATCTCGATTTCTCACCGCGCACGCCTTCAGGTGCGACCACCCCACTCCGGGCGGCAAGTCCTAGCCTGTCGTGCCGGGCGGCACGGGGCGCGGGTCCCTCCTTCGCGATGGAAGACAAGGAAAAAGTACCGTTTTACGCTCGGGAGGGA
>JBATXP010000272.1:0-2908 GCA_049673465.1 Litorimonas sp. | reverse complement strand
CGGTCCAGCTCCACCGCGCCGTCCGTCTCCACCAGCGTCGTGCGCAAGTCGGCGACGGCAAAGATGCGCGACAGGCTGGCGAGCATCTCCTGCACGACATTGTTCATGGTCCCAAGGGCGCGCAGCTTGGGCGCGATGAACAGCACGCCGCCCAGCACGCCGGCGATCTCGCCGCCCGTGATCGCGTCGCCGCGCAGCAGCCAGATGCCGAAGATCATCACGGCGGCGATGGCGACCCCGCCCAGGACTTCCAGGATCGGATCGACCCGCGCCTGCTGTCCGACCAGTTTCAGGAACAGCCGGATGCGTGTTTCGAAGCTCTCGCCCAGCCGTCCGCGCTCCCGCTCCTCCAGCCCGTAGGCCCGGACCAGCCGCGCCCCGTCGAAGCTTTCCTTCAGCTCCCCCGTGATGCGGCCCACATGGGCCTGCGCCGCCCCGGCGGAGCCGCGCATCTTGGTGGACAGGGCGATCAGCGGGGCGAGAGCGAGGATGAAGATCACAAGCGCCGCGCTGAGCTGCCACGACAGATAGAGCATGGAGGCGACGAGAAAGATCACGGTCAGCACGTCGCGCACCAGATTGCCGATCAGGCGGATCAGCGCGTTCGACACCACGCCCACGTCGGATACGAAGCGGGAAATCAGCGCGCCGGACGGCTCGCGCGCCACGGTGGCGAGGTCGGCATCCAAGACAGCGTCGAACATGTCGGTCTGCATCCGCGCCACCGCGTTGAGCGCGATGCGGTTCGTGGTCATGCGTTGCAGATAGTTGGTCGCCGCGCTGATCAGCGGCACGCCGAGCGCGATGGGCAGGACCAGCCGCGCATAGTCCTCCACCCCACCGCCTTCGGTGGCGGCGTCGATGACGATCTGGATGACGAAGACGTAGGCTGAAGTCGCGGCGGCATAGACCGCCATATAGACGGCGGCGAGGGCGATCAGGCCGCGCTGCGGGGCGAGATAGTCGCGCCAGAGACGCCGGATCAGCGCCTTGTCATTTGGAGGGGCGGAAACGGCGGATTAGCCGATGACGCCGTCCTTGTCCGGATCGATCAGCTCGTGCGCGTGCAGGATGAAATAGCGGGCATGGGCATTGTCCACCGTGCGCTGGGCGGCCGACTTCCACGCATCGTGCGCGTCGGAATAATTGGCGTAGGCGCCGACGAAGTCGACCTGGGCCAGGTCCTTGAAGGTGGTCTTGTTAGGGTCGATCAACTCCCCGCCGATGACGAGGTGAAGAAGCTGGATCGGGGCTGTGTCGCGGTCGCTCATGGTGGTTCCCAGATATCGGTAGTCGTTCGGTGTGGCGCGGCCGCTGCTCAGTTCGGCCATCACCGGTTTCACGCGGGCCAATAGCAAGGCGTGCAGGGGCGGGGAAGCGCAAATGACGCCGTTTCCGCGCGTGCTTTTCTGATCGAAGCGCGGCGCGCGGCCGTGCAGGTCGGTCACCACCGCCCCGGCTTCGCGCGCGATCAGGGTCGCCGCCGCCACGTCCCAGTCGGATTTGGGCGTGAACGACACGGTCGCGTCCGCCAGCCCGCCCGCCACCATCACCATGCGGTAGGCCATGGAGTTGCTGATCTTGAAGCGCATCGTGGGGAAGCCCAGCCGCTTGAACTTGCGCGGATAGCCGACCATGACGCAGTCGGTCTCCTGACGGCAATTGCGCACATGCAGCAGCTTGCCGTTCAGGGTCGCTCCGCCGCCGCGCCGGGCGGAGTAGAACTCCCCCTTGAGCGGATTGAACACGCAGCCCGCCACGGCTTCGCCGCCCTCGATCACGGCGACGGACACGGCGAAGCCCGGCTTGCGGTCGATGAAGGCGCGCGTGCCGTCGATGGGATCGACCACGAAGCTGCGCCGCTTGGTGCGACGTGACTGGTCGTCCACCGTTTCCTCCGACAGCCAGCCATAGTCCGGTCGCGCAGCCAATAGCTCGCCCTGAAGATAGTCGTTCACCGCAATGTCCGCGTCGGTGACGAGGTGCTTGTCTCCGCCCGGATCGCCCTTGTCCCAGACTTCGGCGTCGTCGCGGTGATAGGCGGCGAGGCAGATCGCCCCCGCCTCCCGCACCGCCCGCTCGATCAGGGCGAGGTCGTCTGAGTCGGAGGGGCTAGCTTCCGGCAACCGTCAGGCCCTCGACCAGGACAGTCGGCGCATTGGTGTCGTACTCGAAATGTAGGTCGCTGGCCGGGACCAGACTTCTGAACACGTCGCGCAGATTGCCCGCGATCGTCACCTCGCTCACCGGCTGGGCGAGCGCCCCGTTCTCTATCGCGAACCCCGACACGCCGACGCTATAGTCGCCCGTCGTGGGGTTGAGCGAGGGTCCGAACATCTCCCGCACCAGAAGGCCGCGCCCCGCTTCGCGGATCAGCGCTTCGGGCGATAGTTCGCCCGCCTGCAGGGCGACGTTGGAGGTGCTGATGCCCGGCGGGCTGCCGAGACCGCGCGCCCCGTGGCCGTTGGTTTCCAGGCCGAGCTGGCGCGCCGCCGACATGTTGAGCAGCCAATCCGTCAGCACGCCGTCGCGCACGATGTCGAACGCAGCCGTCTGCACGCCTTCGCCGTCGAAGGGGCGAGTGGACAGGCCGCGCGGCCGCAGCGGGTCTTCCATGATCTGTATCCGGTCGGAAAAGAGCGGCGCGCCCCGGTCGTCCTTCAGGAAGGACACGCCGCGCGCCACCGCCGTGCCCGTGATCGCGCCGATCAGCGCCCCCACCAGGCTGCCCGAAACGCGGCGGTCGAACAATACGGGCATCGCCCCGGAGGGCAGGGAGGCGGAGCCGAGCCGCGCCACGGCGCGCTCTCCGGCTTCCCGTCCGATCGCGTCCGGGTCCTTCAGGTCGGCGAACCAGCGCGTGCTGTCATGGTCGTAGTCGCGCTCCATCGCGCCGTCCGCTTCCGCC
>JBATXP010000271.1:0-2961 GCA_049673465.1 Litorimonas sp. | reverse complement strand
CCATCGCGCAGGCGGCTCGCGCGGAAGGGATCGCGCGGATCGCCCTCGTGACCGAGGACCTGTCACGGACGGACCGGCCGGCCTTCCCCCGGGGGACTACGTTTCATGATCGTACCGAATTGGACGGCGTGCAGCGGGAACTGCGTGACGTCCCCGGCGTGACGGTGCTGATCTACGATCAGGCCTGCGCGACGGAGGCGCGCCGCCGCCGCAAGCGGGGGGAGGTGCCCGCGCCGACCCGCACCGTCGTCATCAACGAGGCGGTGTGCGAGGGCTGCGGCGACTGTTCGATCGAATCGAACTGCCTGAGCGTCGAGCCCTTTGAAACTGAGTACGGGCGAAAGCGACGCATCAATCAAGCGTCGTGCAATAAGGACTACTCCTGCCTGCAGGGGTTCTGTCCGTCCTTCGTCACCGTGGAGGGGTTGAAGCTGAAGAAGCGCGCCTCTGACCACGATGCGGCCGCGCTTGCCGCGCGCCTGCCACTACCAGAGCCGATAGCGCTAGACGGGCCCTATGACCTCTTGGTGACGGGCGTAGGCGGCACCGGCGTGGTCACCGTGGGCGCGTTGGTCTCCATGGCCGCTCACTTGGAGGGACTAGGAGCGAGCGTACTGGACTTCACTGGCTTCGCGCAGAAGTTCGGCACCGTTCTTGGCTATGTGCGTCTCGCGCGGACCCCCGAAGCGCTGCATCAAGTACGGATCGAACGGGCGTCCGCGGATGCCGTGATCGCCTGCGACGCCGTGGTGTCCTCGGCGCCGAAGGCATCCGCGCATTACCGCTGCGGCACGAAGGTCGCACTGAATGTCGCGGAGATGCCCACGGGTGACCTCGTGCTGAACCGTGACGCGGATCTGCACATCGACGCTCGCGCGGCGGCCATTGCGGACGCAGTGGGGACGGAGAACGTCGCGGTCTTGGACGCCAACGCCGCCTCCACGCGCCTAATGGGGGACCCGGTCTATGCCAATGTGATGATGCTAGGCTTCGCATGGCAGCGTGGGCTGGTGCCGGTCTCGTTAGGCGCTCTCGATCAAGCTATGATGCTGAACGGCGTGGCCGTCGACGCCAACCGCCGGGCCTTCGCCTTGGGCCGCATCACGGCACACAGCCCGGACGCGCTCACACCGCGTGACCCTGCGCCGATAAATAGCGCCCCACGCTCTCTAGATGACCTACTGGCCGCACGGGAAGGGGACCTGCGCGAATGGGGTGGCAAGGCGCCCGCGCGGCGGTTCCGCGCCGCGATCGACCGCTTCCGCGCCGCCGCCGATGACGACACGCTGACCGAGACGGCAACCCGTTCGCTCTTCCGACTCATGGCTTACAAGGACGAGTACGAGGTCGCGCGCCTCCACGTCGATCCTGCCTTCAAGGCGAAACTCGCCGCGATGTTCGAGACTGAGGACGGCGGCGCCGTGCGGCCTGCCTACTATCTTGCTCCCCCGATCCTCGCGTCAGGCAGGGACCACCGGGGGCGTCCCGTCAAGCGTCGCTTCGGGCCTTGGATGGGGCGCGCCTTCCAAATACTGGCCCGCCTGAAGGGCCTGCGCGGCACGCCGCTCGACCCGTTCCAATTCCAAGCAGATCGGAAGCTCGACCGAGAACTGATCGATTGGTTCCATAAGGTGCTCGCCGATTTGCCCACCCGCGACATGGATGTGGAGACGAAGCGGCGCATCGCTGCCGCGCCCCAGGACATCCGCGGTTACGGACCCGTCCGCGAGGCGGCGGCAATTCGCATTCGGAATGAAGTCACAAAAACTATGAGTCGTCCGTAGGTTACATAAATTGCATTGTAGAGCCATTGTTGACACTTGCTGTGGCGAGGCCTAACTCGATGCCCTGACAGGGTGCGGAGGCAGGGCATGCGCGGGACGGTTCGTAAGTGGGGCAACAGCGCCGCAGTCCGTCTACCGGCTGCGGTGATGCAGGCCGCGCGGCTCGAGCTCAATGCTCCTGTGGAGGTGCGTGAGGAGGACGGCCGCGTGGTGATCGAGCCGGTCCGCGACGCGGAGGCTGCGTTGGCCGATCTGCTGGCGGGCATCACTGACGAGAACCGGCACGAGGTCGTCAATGTCGGTCCGCCGGTCGGTGATGAGGCTCTCTAGACTTTGGCCTACATCCCCGAGGCGGGCGACGTCGTCTGGCTGTCGTTTGACCCGCAGAGCGGCCACGAGCAGGCGGGCCATCGGCCCGCGCTCGTTCTGAGCCCGGCCAGCTACAATCGAACCGGGCTGATGCTGTGTTGTCCGATGACGACGAGGGTTAAGGGCTACCCGTTCGAGGTGCCGATCGCGCCCGAAGGTACGAACGATCCGCCGAACGTGGTCCTGTCCGACCAAGTCAAAAGCCTTGATTGGCGTGCGCGGCGTGCGCGGCGCAAGGGACGGGTCGCCGATGCGGAACTGGCGGCCGTACGGGCCCGGGCGATGGCACTCATACGTGGTTCGTAATGAGATTTATGTAAATTAAGAGATCGACTAGGCTCTATGATAACGATTGCTGTTGTCTGACTCAAGGTCAGACCATTTGTAGCAGGAACCGCAGAGCCATAGCAGGATCCGGTGCCAGCATGTCCGGCAGCACGCCTTCGCCAAAGCAAAAGGTGTCGACTGGATGTGACATGGGCTCGAAGCCGACGACGTTCGAGTTGACCGGAGACCCCAGAAGGCAACTTCTCGCGCCGGACATCCAGCAAGGCCGGAGGCAATGGCCTAGATGACGCGTCGCGCCGAGTATCCAATGCGCTGGAGGCGGGATCAGCCCCCTGCTGTGAGGGCGCGCCACGCGGCTGCGGCGGGCGGGCCCACATTGCCACGCCGGCGCATGATGTAGATCTCCAGCGGTGCAACGGGCAACCTGCCCGAAAGATCGACCAGAGATCCTGCGACGATGGCCGAATGAGCGAGCCGGCTGGGGACCCAGGCGATCCCAACCCCATCCTCGGCCAGGCGC
>JBATXP010000270.1:0-15437 GCA_049673465.1 Litorimonas sp. | reverse complement strand
GTATCTGTCCACGCCGCTCTTCGACGAGGGGCCGGGCGCGGGAGATGGCCCGGCGACGAAGAGCACGGCGCCATAAGAGCGCCATTAAAGGGCACGCATTACCTCTCCTTCCCCCCGTGGCACGGGGGGAAGGTGCCCGAAGGGCGGATGGGGGGCTGGCCGCATATGTGGGATGCGTTTTGCGTGGGTCCACAACGCTCGCAGACCGCCAACGTGCGGCCTGTCATCCACCTCGACTATGCCCACTCCAGCCGGACGCTTTTTCCGAGAGCGTCCCCCCATCGACCTCGCTACGCTCGCCCACTTCCCCCCGCGCCGCGGGGAGAAGAAGCGTGTGGGGCCAGCCGCTCTGTTCTGCTTACCAAGTCCCCCCGAAGGGTCAAAACACCATGCCCCTGACTCCCACCCAGATCGACCGGTATGCCCGCCACCTTGTTCTCAAGGAGATCGGCGGGCCGGGGCAGAACGCGCTGCTGGAAGCCCGTATCGCCCTCGTCGGCGCGGGCGGGCTCGGGGGTCCGGCGGCGCTCTACCTCGCGGCGGCAGGCGTGGGCCGCATCACGCTGATCGACGATGACGCCGTCAGCCTGTCCAACCTGCAACGACAGATTCAGTTCGAAACAGACGACATCGGACGGTCCAAGGCGGAGGTTCTGGCAGCACGGCTAGGAGGCATCAATCCGGACGTCACGGTCGAGGCCCTGGCCGAGCGCCTCGACGCGGAAAACGCGCAGACCCTGCTCGCCGGTCACGACCTCATTTTCGACGGGACAGACAGTTTCGCCACTCGGTTTACCGTCAATGAGGCCGCTCTTGCGTTGGGCATCCCGCTCCTGTCCGGCGCGGTCGGCCGCTTCGACGCGCAGGTCGGGCTCTTCGGTGCGCCGGGTCCGTGCTACCGCTGCTTCGTGCCGGAACTGCCGCCGCAGGAAGAGACCTGCGCGGAAGTCGGCGTGGTGGGCGCGCTGACGGGCATTGCGGGATCGGTGATGGCGCTGGAGGCGGTCAAGTGGATTACGGGCGCGGGCGAAACGCTCGCCGGACGGCTCTGGGTCCATGACGGGTTAACGGGGGAGAGCCGCACGGTGCGGCTGGCGCGGGATCCGGCGTGTGTGGCGTGCTCCTGAGTATGCCGTCCCCGGCGCCTGTTGCCGGGATCTGACCTCGTTCAGGGACACAAGAGGATAGCTTGAGCCAGGTCACCTCTCGTGGTGACGGCCTGTAGCAGGCCCCGGCAATGAATGCCGGGGTCGGTCATCTTCAGATCGCGATCATCGCCGCGATCCGTTCCAGCGCCACCTGGTCATCCTTCCCGAACGCCGCCACCCGCGTGCTGTCCACATCCAGCACCCCGATCAGCTCTTCACCATCCCACACCGGCACCACGATCTCGCTATTCGTCGCCGCGTCGCAGGCGATGTGGCCGGGAAAGGCGTGGACGTCGTCCACGACCTGGGTCCGTCCCGTCTGCGCCGCCGTTCCGCAGACCCCCTTGCCGAACGGAATGCGGAGGCATCCGAGCGTGCCCTGATACGGCCCGACGACCAGTTCGCGCGGTTTGTCCGGGTCCACCATGTAGAAGCCCGTCCAGTAGAAGTCCTCGAACGACTGGCTGAGCAGACAGGCGACGGTGGCGAGGCGCGCCGTGCGGTTGGGCTCTCCCTCCAGCACGCCTTGGATCTGCATTTCGACATCGGTGTAATCGCGCATGGCGCGCGACCTATGGCGCGCGCGCGGCACAATCAACCACCCTCGCGCGTTCGTGACCCATGGAGAAGCCGCCCGTCCACCTCGTCTGGTTCAAGCGCGACCTGCGCACACAGGACCATGCCGCCCTCCTGGCCGCAAGTGAGGGCGGCGCGGTCATTCCGCTCTACGTGGCCGAGCCGGACTATTGGCAGCTGCCCGACACATCGGCGCGGCAGTGGGCGTTTATCCGCGAAAGCCTGGCGGAGCTGGCGGGCCGCCTGTCCGAGTTGGGCACGCCGCTGATCGTGCGGACCGGATCGGTCGTGGAGGTGCTGGACAGTCTCGCCGCACAGTACGACATCCGGTCGTTGCACAGCCACGAGGAAACTGGAAACGACTGGACCTATCGGCGCGACCTCGCCGTCAAGGACTGGTGCGCGCGCAACGACGTCCCTTGGCAGGAGCAGAAACAATTCGGCGTGTTCCGCCCCCTGCGTGACCGCGACGGCTGGTCAAAGCGATGGGACGCGCTGATGGCCGCGCCGCAATATGCGGAACCGCGAGCCCTCACGCCCGCGTCGGGCCTCACGTCAGACCCGATACCGACTTGGCGCGATCTGGGCATGAAGCCCGACCCCTGCCCTCAGCGTCAGCGCGGCGGCCGCACACTTGCCTTGGATCTGCTCGACAGTTTCCTGCACGAGCGCGGCCGCGCCTACCGCACCGCCATGAGTAGCCCCGTGACGGGGTTCGATCAATGCTCCCGTCTCTCGCCCTACCTGGCCTATGGCTGCATCAGCATGCGCGAGACGGCGCAGGCCCTCTGGCAGCGGCAGCGGGAACTGAAGCAGCTCGCCAAAGCGGGCGAAGAACTCGGACCGTGGCGCGGCTCGATGCAGAGCTTTTCGGGTCGGCTACACTGGCATTGCCACTTTACCCAGAAACTGGAGGGCGAGCCCGAGATGGAGTTTCGCAACCTTCACTCCGGCTATGATGGCCTGCGCCCCGACCCGGAACGGAACAATGAGGCCAATCATCGGATGTGGGCCTGGTCCGAGGGCATGATGGGCCTGCCATTTGCGGATGCCTGCATGCGGGCGTTGACCGCGACCGGTTATCTGAACTTCCGGATGCGGGCGATGTTGATGTGCATCTCCTCCTATCACCTCTGGCTGCACTGGCGCGAGCCGGGGCTGCTCTATGCCCGCAAGTTCACCGACTACGAACCGGGCATCCACTGGCCGCAGGTCCAGATGCAGAGTGGCACGACGGGCATGAATGCGGTGCGCATCTACAACCCGGTCAAGCAGGGCTACGATCAGGACCCGGATGGGACCTTCACGCGCCGCTGGGTGCCGGAACTGAAAGACGTGCCGGATGCCTACCTGCAGGAGCCGTGGAAATGGGACGGAGCCGACACGGTCATTCCGCGCCTCTACCCGGAGCGGATCGTGGATCACATGGAAGCGGCCCGATATGCCCGCGACCGCGTTCGTGAGTTGAAGCGCATGCCGGGCTTCTGCGAGGAGACCGAGGCGATCTACGAAAAGCACGGCAGCCGCAAACGCGGGCGGCGCAACGGGCAGCGACGCAAGCGCACCGCTTAGATCGGCCGCAACGGCTTGACCGCGACCCCCTTTATCCTGCGTGGCATCCGCGCTAGGCGCGTCGCATCGAATCCCTGGGGGCGTATTACCATGAAACAGTTTCTTCTCGGCTTAGCCGTCGCTTTCGGCCTGTGCGCACCGGCCTTCGCGCAAGTCAGCGAGGTGAGGGTCGGCGCGAACATCCACGACATCGACTGGACGGGCCTTGGCAGCGGTTCGGACAAGGAGCGGTCCGTCGCGATCAATGCGGAGATCATCTTCGAGGAGCCGGAGTTCCTGCGCTGGGCTTTGACGCCGCAACCCTATGTCGGCGGCGCGGTCAATCTGGAAGGCGAGACCTCTTATGGCGGAGCGGGCCTGCTCTGGCGCCAGACCTTCGGCGAGGGCCTATTTTTCGATTACCAGTTCGGGCTGGTCGTCCATAACGGCACGCTGGAAGCCCAGCCGTCGTCGCTTCTCCAATCGGTCATTGACGGGCGCAACCCGAATACGTTCAGCACGCCGGAACAGCAGCAATTCGCCGCCGACCTGGCCGAGTTTCGCTTTCGCCAGCAGAACGAGATCGACTTCGGCAGCCGCATCCTGTTCCAGAACCAGTTCTCGCTCGGCTATCGCTTCTCCGAGAAATGGTCGGCCAGCATCTTCGCCAACCATCTGTCGCATGGCAAAATCCTCGCCCCCAACGCCCCGAACGAGGGCTTGGACACGATCGGCTTTCGGCTCGGCCATCATTTCTAGGCCACTTCCCAACGTGGCTTGAGCGGTCTAAGGGCCGAACGAAGTTGACTGCGCAGGGGCTTCGAGTCGCCTGCGTTTTTTTGTGCGAGGTCCCATGGCCAATGTCGTCGTCGTCGGCTCCCAGTGGGGAGACGAGGGAAAAGGCAAGATCGTGGACTGGCTGTCGAGCCGGGCCGACGTGGTGGCGCGGTTCCAGGGCGGGCACAATGCGGGCCATACCCTCGTTGTCGACGGTACGGTCTACAAGCTGTCGCTGCTCCCGTCCGGCATCGTGCGCGGCGGCAAGCTGTCGGTCATCGGCAACGGCGTGGTGCTGAACCCGTGGGCGTTCCTGGACGAGATGGCGCGCATCAAGGAACAGGGCGTGTCGATCACGCCGGAAAACCTGAAGATCAGCGAGTCCGCCGCTCTGATCCTGCCGATCCATAGCGAGCTCGATGGTATCCGGGAAAATAGGGTTGACGGCGTCAAGATCGGGACGACCAAGCGCGGCATCGGCCCGGCCTATGAGGACAAGGTCGCCCGCCGCGCGATCCGCGTCTGCGATCTGGACGATCCGGTCCACCTGAAGGAGCGGGTGGAAAACCTCCTGCACCACCACAACGCCCTTCGCTCCGGACTAGGCCATCCGCCGGTCGACGCGGACACGCTGACGCAGAGTCTGCTCGACGTCGCGCCGAAGATACTGCCCTTCATGGCCCCGGTCTGGCAGGTGCTGGACGACGCGCAGAAGGCCGAGAAGAAGATATTGTTCGAGGGCGCGCAAGGCGCGATGCTGGACATCGATCACGGCACCTATCCCTTCGTGACGAGCTCAAACACCATTGCCGGACAGGCAGCGGCCGGGACGGGTCTGGGGCCGAAATCGCTCAACTACGTGCTGGGCATCACCAAGGCCTACACGACCCGTGTCGGCGAAGGCCCGTTCCCTACGGAATTGAACGACGCGACGGGGCAGCGTCTCGGCGAGCGTGGCCACGAATTCGGCACGGTTACGGGTCGACAGCGCCGTTGCGGCTGGTTCGACGCGGTCATGGTCCGCCAGGCCATCATCACGGGCGGAATAACCGGCATCGCCCTGACCAAGCTCGACGTGCTGGACGGGCTGCCGGAATTGAAGATCTGCACCGGCTACAAGGTGGACGGCAAGATCCTGCGTCGCCTGCCCGCCGGGGCCAGCCAGCAGGCCAAGGTCAAGCCGATCTACGAGACGCTGGAAGGCTGGCAGGGCAGCACGCGCGGCGCGCGCTCCTGGGCGGACCTTCCGGCCGAGGCGGTCAAATATGTCCGCCGCGTCGAAGAACTGATCAGCTGCCCCGTCGGCATGGTCAGCACCTCGCCGGAACGAGAGGACGTCATCCTGATGCGGGATCCGTTCAAAGCGAGCTAAAGCCTGTCTGTGCCGCAAGGCTTCGCTCAGACTTCGTTAACCGTAATGGCCCTAGCCTCCGATAAAAGGAGGCTTTTCATGCACATTGCCCTGCCCCTAATTCTTGCCGGGCTAGCGGTCGCCGCCAGCCATGAGGTCATTGCGCCCCCGTCGCACCCGGCCGCCGTCTATGCCGAGCAAATGACGGAACGACTTTCCGCCGCGAGTTCCAACGTCAGGGTCACTTACAGCTTCGACGAACCGAGCCGGACGCTCCGCATCACGGGGCAGCTGTCGCAGGTCATTGCGCTTCGCAAGATCAAATTGGTGGCCGACGTTCTGAGGAGCGAATTCAGCGCATCGATGGGGAAAGCCGTCGATATGGAAGGCCTGGCGCATTTGGGCGTGGGCGTCGTGTTCGATCTCATCGACCGGAACCGGACACCGATCGAGGCCTAGGACACGGCCGCATCCTCGTCACCAGGAAAGCTATGAACTCGACCGAGAGGTTGTGACTACATGAAACTCTGCGGATCGATATCGATCTGGATCTTGTACTTCGCCGGAACGCGCGCTTTGGCCCGCCACGCCGACATGTATTTCGACAGGTTCACGCCGGGCTCCGCCTGGATGAAAAGGCGCTGGCGGTAGAGGCCGCGCAGACGGGCGATGGGGGCCTCGGACGGCCCCAAAATCTCCACCCCATCCGCGCGCGGTGCCTTGGTCACGAAGTCCTTCGCAAGTTCCTTCGTCTTCTTCAAATCCGGCCCCCAGACGATGACTGCCGCGATGCGCCCGAACGGTGGCAGGGCGAGCATTTCGCGCATGGCCATCTCCACGCCGACGAACATGTCCCGGTCGCCCGCGACGAGGGCCTGCAACGCCTCGTGCTCGGGATGGTGAGTCTGGATCAGCGCTTCGCCCGCCATGTCGGCACGCCCAGCCCGACCCGCAACCTGCACCAGCGTCTGGTAGGTCCGCTCGCCGGCGCGCGGGTCCGCCCCGCCCATCAGCAAATCGCCATCCACCACGCCGACGAAGGTCAGCTTCGGGAAATTGTGACCCTTCACCACCATCTGCGTGCCGACGAGAATGTCGATCTCCCCCCGTTCCATCCGGCCGAGCCGTGCCTTGATCTCGTCGGGCGTCGCGGTCGTATCGGATGACAGGATCTCCACCCGCGCCTGCGGAAAATGGCTTTGCGCCTCATCGGCGATGCGTTCCACCCCGGGCCCGATGGAGGTCAGTCCATCGTCCGCGCCGCATTTCGGGCATTCGCGCGGCATCCGCATGGAAAAGCCCGTCAGGTGGCAGACCGCCCGGCCCGTCGCGCGGTGTTCCACCAGCCAGCTATCCGTGTCGGGCGAGCGCAGCCGCTCCCCGCACGCCCGGCACAGGATCAGCGGCGCGTAGCCCCGGCGGTTCATGTAGAGCAGCGACTGCTCGCCACGCTTGACCCGCTCCGCCACGGCCCGGACCATCGGCTCGCTCAGAAACGACCCGGCCTCCGGCTTGTGCGCCTTCATGTCGATCAGGCCGATCTCCGGCAGAGTGATCGCGCCGGGCCGCTCCGGCAGCACGACGTGCGCGTAGCGCCCCGTACGCGCATTGTGCAGCGACTCCAGGCTCGGCGTGGCGGAAGCCAGGATGACGGGCCGGTCTTCCAGCCGTGCGCGCAGCACCGCCATGTCGCGGGCGTTGTAGACCACCCCCTCCTCCTGCTTGAAGGAGGTATCGTGCTCTTCGTCCACCACGATCAGGCCAAGCTTGGCGAATGGCAGGAACAGGGCGGAGCGAGCGCCGACGACCAGCTTTGCGCGTCCCTGCGAGACCTCCCGCCAGGCCCGGCGGCGCTCCGTGTCGGAAATGGAACTGTGCCACGCCACGGGCTCCGCGCCGAAGCGGCTTTGAAACCGCGACAGGCCCGCCTGCGTCAGCGCGATCTCCGGCACAAGGATCAGGACTTGCCGCCCTTGACGCAGGGCTTCGGCCACCGCCTCGAAATAGACCTCCGTCTTGCCCGACCCCGTTACCCCGTCGAGCAGGGAGGCGGAGTAGGCGTCGCGGCGCACCTGCGAGACGAGTTCGCCTGCCGCAGCAATCTGCGCCTCCGAAAGCGCCCGTCCCGGACTGTCGGGGTCCGGCTCGTCATAGGGCGGATCGACCGGGCACTCTTCGGCGCGCATCAGACCCTTGGCCGCCATGCCCTTGACGACGCCGGCCGAAATGCCCGCGCGCTTGGCGATGTCCGAGGCGCGCGCGGGAAAGGGCCCGCCTTCGTCCAGCGCTGCACGGCGGGCAGGTGTCAGGTTGAGCGGACGCTCGCCGGTCGGTTCGTATAGTGTCGCCACCGGACTCGGGTCGAGCGCCTTCCAAGACCGCAAGACCATGCGCAGCACCTGCCCTGGCGAAGCGACATTGTAGCGCGCGACCCAGTCGATGAAATCCAGCATCGGCTCCGGCAGGGCGCGGGTCGCCTTGATCTCCGCGATTTCCTTGAGCTCGCGGCCCTCTTCGGCCTCGCCCAGGTTCATCGCCACACCCAGCTTCATCTGTTTGCCGATTGGCGCGAAGACGAAGGCTCCGCGCTCCAGCCGAATATGGTCGGGCACGGCGTAGTCGAAGGCGCCCGGAACGTTCACGGGAAACAGGATTTGAGCATTCTTCTGGCCCATGCCCCGTGATAACAGAGCCCCGACAGACTCGCCCACCTTTCTCCACACAGGACTCAGAGCATGAAATTCTTCGTCGACAGCGCGGACATCGAGGCCATCACCGAACTCGCCGACATCGGCCTGGTGGACGGCGTGACCACCAATCCGTCCATCATCGCCAAATCGGGTCGCGACTTCAAAGAGGTGGTGGCCGAGATCTGCGGCCTGACGGACGGCCACGTCTCCGCCGAAGTCGTCGCCACCACGGCCGACGACATGGTGCGCGAGGGCAAGACGCTGCGCCAGATCGCGGACAATGTCTGCGTCAAGCTGCCCTTGACGCTGGACGGGCTGAAAGCCTGCTCGCAACTGTCCAAGGAAGGCGTGCCGACCAACGTCACCCTCTGCTTCTCCCCCAATCAGGCTCTACTCGCCGCAAAGTGCGGCGCGACCTACATCTCGCCTTTCATCGGGCGGCTGGATGACATCACGCTGGACGGGATGGAGCTGATCCAGGACATTCGCGAAATCTACGACAATTACGGGTTCGAGACCGAAGTGCTTGCCGCCAGCATCCGCAGCGCCAATCACGTCAAGGACTGCGCCCTGGTCGGAGCCGACGTCATCACGGCTCCGCCTGCGGTCATCAAGGGCCTGGCGAACCACCCGCTGACGGATAAGGGCTTGGCAGCGTTCCTAAAGGATTGGGAGAAGACGGGTCAGTCGATCTGAATCGAGACGCGTGTAGCCCACCCTTCCACGGTCGGTGCGGTCAAGCCGTTCTCGCTGTCGCCTCCCACCCGCTCATCCCCGCGCACGCGGGGATCCAGTCCTTGCCATGCCCTCGACGTGGGTAAGGACTCCTGGCCAGCCGAGAGGTTGGCGAGCCACTGGATTCCCGCGTTTGCGGGAATGAGCGGAAAAAAGAACGACTATCTATCTTTCAGAGCACCCAACAGCGCCGCCACTCCCTTCTTCTCGACCGGGTGCCGCCAGCCCTCCTCCACCACTTCCGCTAACGGCAGCAGCACGAAGTCCCGTTCGTGCATTCTCGGGTGCGGCAGGATGGCATGCGGATCGTCGCTCACCTGTCCCGCATAGTCGATCAGGTCGAGATCGCAGGTCCGCGGTGCATTACGTGCGCCCCTCATCCGGCCTAGCGATACCTCGACCTTGAGCAACAGCTCCATCAGCGCGCCCGGCTCCAGCATCGTCCGCACGGCCATCACGGCGTTTCGGTAGTCCGGCGCCCCGCTGCCCGGTGGCCAAGCGGGGCTACGCCAGAGATTGGATACGCGGTCCACCACGACGCCGTCTGCGGCCAGCGCTTCCAGGCTGCGCATTAGCGTTTCGCGCGGGTTGGACAAGTTCGCCCCGAAGGCGATATAGGCGCGATTCATATTCTGACGCCTTTGACGCACGGACCTATTCATGATCTTCCACCCGGACGAAAAGCTCGCCATCTTCATCGACGGCGCGAACTTCTACTCCACCGCCAAGTCGCTCGACTTCGACATCGACTATAAAAGCCTGCTCGCCTATTTCAGCGCCAAGGGGCGGATGATCAAGGCGTTCTACTTCACCGCCCTGCGGGAGAATGACGACTTTTCGCCCCTGCGCCCGCTCCTAGACTGGCTGGACTATAACGGCTTCCACATCATGACCAAGCCCGCCAAGACCTTCACGGATCGGGACGGGCGGACCCGGATCAAGGGCGACATGGACATCGAGATCACGGTCAAGATGCTGGAGCTCGCCCCGCATGTGGACCACATCCTGCTGTTTTCCGGAGACGGCGATTTCAAGGCGGCCGTGGAAGCCGTGCAGAAGTTCGGCGTTCGGGTCAGCGTCGTATCGTCCCTGGTCGCCAAGCCGTCGCTCCTCGCCGACGAGCTGCGTCGTCAAGCCGATGCCTTCATCGAAATCGACGATCTGGAACGCGAGGTCGGCCGCCCCAAGCGCGAGCGTCCCTCCTACAAGGACGAGGACGAGGACGACTATGAAGACGGCGACGACAACGATTTCGGCTATGACTGAGCCTTTGGGCTCCGAGCCGCCCTATTATTGCCGACGCTGCCCGCGACTGTTCGGCTTTCTCGAAGACTGCCGCGAACGCCTGCCCTTTCATTTCAACGGTCCCGTTCCGAGCTTCGGCGACACGCACGCGGAATTGCTGATCGTCGGTCTCGCGCCCGGCTTGAATGGGGCTAACAAGACGGGCCGTCCGTTCACGGGCGATGCGGCGGGCGACCTGCTCTATCCCGCTCTGGCCGCTCACGGATTTTCCAACGGTCGGTTCGACGCGCGCATCGACGACGGTCTGGCCCTGCGCCGTGCCATGATCACCAATGCCGTGCGCTGCGTTCCACCCCAGAACAAACCGGTCGGGGCGGAGGTGAACACATGCCGGGACTATCTCGTCGCACAGATCGAGGCGCTCTCGAAATTACGGGTTCTGCTCTGCCTCGGCAAGATCAGCCACGACAGCACGGTTCGGGCGCTCGGCGGCAAGGTCGCGCGGGAAAAGTTCGCCCATGGTAGCGAGTACCAGCTGGGCGGCTACACCGTGCTGTCGAGCTATCACTGCTCGCGCTACAACACGAATACGGGCCGGCTGACGGAGGCGATGTTCTTCGAGGTTTTTGCGCAGGCGAGAGCGCTACTCGACGGGTAAGGCGGAAGCACTCGCGCGGACCGATGAGCGGTTTCACCTCAAATCGTCCCCGGCATTTATTGCCGGGGTCTGGTATCGTCCGAACCCACAAGACGAAGGCGACCTTGCCGTGTTGTCTCGTGGACCAAGATGACATCGGACCCCGGCAATAAATGCCGGGGACGGACATGAATCACCCCCGCTCCCGCAAGATCCGCGCCTTGTCGCGCTGCCAGTCGCGCTTCTTCTGGACGTCGCGCTTGTCGTGCGCCTGCTTGCCCGCCGCGACGCCGATCAGCAGCTTCACGAGGCCTTTCTCGTTGAAGTAGATCTTCAGCGCGACCACCGTGCGACCCTTGCGCTGCGTCTCGCCGATCAGCTGGTTGATCTGCTTGCGCTTGAGCAGCAGGCGGCGGGGCCGGGTCGGGGTATGGTTGAACTGCGCGGCCGGTTCGTAGATCGGGATGTTGGCATTGACCAGAAACGCCTCGTTGCCGTTCACGTCGACATAGCTTTCCGCGATATTGGCCTTGCCGAGCCGGAGAGATTTGACTTCCGTCCCGGTCAGCTGGATGCCGGCCTCCATCGTCTCCTCGACGGCATAGTCGAAGCGGGCGCGGCGGTTCTCGGCGATCAGCGCGCCGTTTCCACCCAGGTCCGGTTTCTTGCGCTTGGCCACCTAAAGATCGACCCCGGCGCGGATCATGGCAGAGCGGACCTTGGCTTTCGTCTCCTCGCGGCAAGGCGTCATGGGCAGACGCACGCGCGGCTCCATGCGGCCCAGCAGGGACAGGCCGTATTTGGCAGGCGCGGGGCTAGGGTCGAGGAACAGGTCCTTGTGCAGCCGATCGAGCGTGGCGTTGAGCGCGCGAGCCTTCGCGAAGTCGCCGACGAGCATCGCGTCATGGAAGGCGGCATATTGCGCAGGCGCGATATTGGACCCGACGCTGATCGTCCCCAGCCCGCCATGGACGAAATGGGCGAGGGCTGTCGGATCGTCGCCGGACAGCTGCACGAAGTCCGCCCCGCACCGGTCGGTCAGGCCCTGCACGCGGGCGATGTCGCCTGTCGCGTCCTTGCAGCCGATCACATTGGGCAACTGCGCAATCCGACCCATCGTCTCGTTGGAAATATCGACCACGCTGCGGCCCGGAATGTTGTAAACGACGATCGGAATGTCGACCGCTTCGCCGATCGCCTTGAAGTGCTGGTAGAGTCCTTCCTGGCTCGGCTTGTTGTAGTAGGGCGCGACCACGAGCACCGCATCGGCTCCGCAATCGGCCGCGACGCGCGCATACTCGATGGAGACCCGCGTTTCGTTGGACCCCGCCCCGGCGACGACCGGTACGCGCCCGGCCGCGATCTCAACGCAGAGCCGGATGACGCGCTTATGTTCCTCGTGGGTCAGCGTCGCGCTCTCCCCGGTCGTGCCGCAGGGGACCAGCCCGTGTATGCCGGACTCGATCTGCCAATCCACGTGACGGACGAAGGCGGCCTCGTCGAGACCGTCTTCGGTGAAGGGCGTGACCAGGGCTGTCATGCAGCCTTTAACCATGATTGTCTTTCCTATAGCCGAGGCTCGGGCCGGGGTTGCCGCGCGCCTTACGCCCGTTCATGGCTGACTTGCAAGCGTGGCGGCATCATGATCCCTTCTGGGTCTGGATGCGACGATCTGGTGGGAGCGACATAGGTGAGAAGTTTCTGTCTGGCCTGTCTTTTCGCCGTCGGAACCTCCCTGTTGCCCGTCTCCGCCTCGCTCGCCGCCGCGGCCCCGACGCCGCGCCTGAAGCCTGCCCCACCGGCCCTGTCGCAATATCTCTCCCAGCAGGATGCCCTGCTGCTCCGCAGGGGTCTTTCGGCGGCGCAGGACGAGGATTGGAGCGACCTGGTCGCGGCGAAGACCGCCCTGTCCGACCCGGTCGCGCGCGACATCCTGCATTGGATCCGCAGCGCCCGGGACCCCAACGTGCCGACCGGATGGCTCGACTACGCCGTTCGCAATCTGCAAGGCTGGCCGCAGGGCGTGACCATCGCCGCCAAGGCGGAACGCGAAATGTTCGACGATCCGCGCCCGCCCAGCGAAACGCTGTCCTGGTTCGCCTCGCGCGAACCCGTCTCCGGCGAAGGACGCGCCGCCCTAGCCCGCGCCCATTACCGGCTCGGCGACGCGGTCAAGGGCGATGAATGGCTCAAGAAGGCCTGGCGCGAATCCCGCCTGACCCGCGACCGCCAGCGCGACCTGTTCGGGGAGTATCGCGCCCGGCTGACGGAAGCCGACCACGCAGCCCGCGCCGACCATCTGATCTGGCTTGGGCGGAGCCATTTCGCAAAGGCCGAAGCCCTCTTGCCGCATATGAGCGCGTCCGACCGCGCCGTCATGACGGCGCGGATGCGTTTGTCCCGGAACAGCCGCGTCAACGACGCCGTGGCGGGCGTCCCGGCGGACCGGCTTGATGACCCGGCCTTCCTGTTCGAGCGCGCGCGCTGGCGTCGCCTGCGCCGTTCCAACGACTATGCCTTGCCGACCCAGCTGGAGGTCAACTCGCCCGTGTCCGACACGCGCGGTCAGTCGCGCATCTGGACGGAGCGCCGCCTGATGGCGTTCTGGCTGATCGCGGAAAAGAACTGGCCCGATGCCTACCGCATGACACAGCATATCGGCGCGACCTCCGGCCCCGCCTTCTTCGAAGCGGAGTTCATGGCGGGCTGGCTCGCCCTGACCAAGCTACAGCAAGCCACGGCGTCGCTAGACTATTTCAAGCGCCTCGAAGAGGGCGTCGCCACCCCGATCAGCCTCGCCCGCGCCCACTACTGGCAGGGACGCGCCCACGAAGCGCTGGCCGATGGCCAGAAGGACGTGGCCTACGCCAAGGCGGCCGCCTTCCCGAACACCTATTATGGGCAACTCGCCGCCAAACGGCTGCATGGGACGAATGCGCGCATCACCCTTCCACCCCAGACCGTATCGGCCGAAGCGAAGGCACGCTTCGTCGCCGACCGCCGGGTGCGCGCCCTGCACCTGCTGGGCGAAGCGGGGGCTGAGCGTTACTTCTCCACCCTGTCCTACGCGCTGGACGACCAGCTGGAGTCGCTGGACGAACTGGCGCTGCTCAGCGAGCTTGCCGCCGATTACGGCTTCATGCGTCCGTCCGTGCGCGCCGCCAAACAGGCCGGACGGCTTCAATCCATGCTGACCGATGCGGGCTATCCTCTGGTCGACGCCATCGAAGCGCTGGGACCGGAGTTCGACATTCCCTTCGTCTATGCCATCGCCCGGCAGGAGAGCGAGTTCGCAGGCACGGCGACCTCCTCGGCCCGCGCCTACGGCATGATGCAGATGATCGAGCCGACCGCCCGCGCCACCGCCCGCCGCCACCGCGTCCCCTACAGCCGCGACCGGCTGAACAGCGACCGCGACTATGCCGCCCGGCTGGGCGCTCTTCACATCCACGACCTGCTGGAAGACTATGACGGCTCGTATATTCTCGCCGCCGTGGGCTACAATGCGGGTCCGACGCGCGTGCGTCAGTGGATCGAGCGCAACGGCGATCCGCGGAGCGGCCAGATCGACCCGGTCGACTGGGTCGAGAAGATTCCGTTCTCGGAAACCCGAAACTACGTCATGCGGGTGATGGAGAACATGCAGGTCTACAAGGCCCGCCGTAACGGCAACACCGCGCCCGTCACCCTCGACCAGGCGCTCCGGTTCGGCTCGCAACATCCGGCCATCCGGTAGGATTTGTAAGAAATACTTTACAATTACCCACGAGACCCTTATGTAAGAAATATCTTACAAAAGGAATCGTCATGTCCGTCACTACACTCTGGCGCTACGCGCTTATCGGGATCTGGGTGCTTTATATCATCGCCCTGATCCGCATCGTCCCGCTCTTCCTCCATATGGACGACCCGTCCGCTACGGCCCTGGCCGCGTTCGACCTGTTTTCCCAGACCTTCGCCGTGCCCGTCGGGATCGGCACGGCCTTTCTGCTCCTGTTCGAATTGCGCCGCCCCAAGCGGGAGCGGCAGACCGTGCGGGACGACGAGCGCAAGAAGGCGCTCTGGTCGCGCAGCGCCAAGGGCGCGATGTGGACGCTTCTCGTCGCCAACGTCTTGGCCCTGAGCGTGGGACGCCACGCGGACTGGCACCTGCCGATCGTCGTGCTGGGCACGATCCTGGCCTTCGGTGTCGTGTTCTGCCTGGCCGCCGCCGACGAAATCGAGCTGATGGTTCTCGAAGAGCGGGCCGACTGAGATGGGCGGCAAATCGACCACCCTCGTCAACCGGGTCAAGGAACTGCGCAAGGCGCGTGGCCTGTCGCAACAGGCTCTGGCCGACGCGGTCGGCGCGACGCGCCAGACCGTGCTGACCATCGAGGCGGGCCGTTACGGCCCGTCGCTCGAGCTCGCCTTCCGCATCGCGCATGTGTTGGGCGAGCGGATCGACGCGGTCTTCCTGTTCACACCCGACTGGGCGGAACGCGAAGACTGACGCGACCTTACCGCCTTCGCCGGTCGCGCAGGCGTGACACGGCTTCCTCGAGCTCGGCGCGCTCCACATTGCCGTCGCCGTCGAAATCGGAATTTTCCAGCATGCGGGCGTCGAGACCCGTGAATTCATTGTCCGTGATGCGCCCATCGCGGTTGCGGTCCAGTCGGGCGAAGGGGCTGCGCTCGCCGCCCCGGTCCCGCCCGCGTCTTGGCACTTCCGCGCGACGGTCCCGCAG
>JBATXP010000269.1:0-2694 GCA_049673465.1 Litorimonas sp. | reverse complement strand
CGATGGACTTGTTGATCGCGCCGGACAGAACCATTTCCGCCACGCCGACCGTTTCCATGTCCGACACGCGCAGCCCGTCCTTGAACTCGGTTCGGATGTTCAGGCGCGACAGCATGGAGCCGATCTGCGGGCCGCCGCCATGCACCACGACCGGGCGGATGCCGACCTGTGCCAGCAGCACGATGTCCTTGGCGAACTCGGCCGTGAGCTCCGGCGTGCTCATGGCATGGCCGCCCAGCTTCACCACCACGGTCGCGCCCGCATGGCGCTGGATGAAGGGCAGGGCGCGCGACAGGGTTTCGGCAGCGGTCCAGCCGCCCCCCTGATAGGAGAACGGGTCGCGGCGGCGGTCTTCCCCGGCCCAGTCGGTCTGCGGCTGCTCGGTCTGCCGGTCTTGCGTCATGTCCGGCTTATAGGTCGGGATCGGGCTCGGCCAAGGTGGCAATCTCAGCCCGGAGCTGCGCCAGGCCCGTGCCTTTTTCCGAACTGGTCAGGGCGACGGTCGGGAAGGCGGCCGGGCGCTTGGCGATCGCGGCCCTCGTGGATTCCACGAGCCGCGCCAGCTGGCCCTTTTTGGGCTTGTCTGCCTTGGTCAGCACGATCTGGTAGGTCACGGCGGTCTCGTCCAGCATGTCCATCAGCTCCAGATCGACGGGCTTGAGGCCGTGGCGGCTATCGACCAGCACGAAGACGCGGCGCAGCGTGGCCCGCCCGCGCAGGAAGTCGCGCGTCAGCCGGGTCCAGCGTTCCACCTTGTATTTGGGGGCCTTGGCGTAGCCGTAGCCCGGCAGATCAACCAGGAAGAGCCTGCCCTGGGCGTCGAAATAGTTCAGCTCCTGCGTGCGGCCCGGCGTGTTGGACGCGCGCGCCAGCCCGCCCTGGTTGGTCAGCGCGTTGATCAGCGTGCTCTTGCCGACATTGGAGCGCCCAGCGAAGCAGACCTCCGGCGGCCCCATGAGGGGCAGCGTGTCGAGCGACACGGCCGATTTCACGAACTCGATCGGCCGGGCGAACAGCAGGCGACCCGCCTCGATCTGCTCGGGCGTGTGGTCCGGCTCCACTATTCCGCCGCGTCGACCGGGTCGGGACGCCCGGTGATCTTGCGCAGGAAGGCGTCGACAGGCGTGTCCACCTTGTTCTTCCGCGTGATGTACCATTGCTGGAAGAAGGACAGCACATTGTTCCAGCACCAGTAGAGCAGCAGGCCCGACGGGAAGCTGGCGAGGATGAACATGAACAGCCACGGCATGAACTTGAAGATGCGGGCCTGCATCGGATCGCCCGTGGGCGGAGTCAGCGTGTACATCAAACTCATCGTGACGCCATAGAGCAGCGCCAGCGGACCGATGGCGATGAAGGCGAGAATGCCGTCGGGCCGGCCGTTGAACGGCAGGAAGCCGAAGCCGTTGAGGATCGAGACCGGCTCGGCCGCCGACAGATCCTGGATATAGCCGAAGAAGGGCGCGTGGCGTAGGTCGATGTCGATGAACACGGCCTTGTAGAGGGCGAAGAACACGAAGATGGTCGGGATGATCGGCAGGCACCCGGCGGCCGGGTTGACGCCTTCCTTCTTGTAGAGCCCCATCATCTCCTGCTGGAGCTTCATGCGGTCGTCCTTGTAGCGCTCCTGCAGCTTCTTCACGTCCGGCATGACCTTCTTCATCTTGGCCTGGCTCTGATACTGCTTGTTGAACAGCGGGAACATGAGCAGCTTGATGAGAAAGGTAAGGGCGAGGATGCCGAGGCCGTAATTGCCCATCACGCCGCCCAGCCAGGACAGCATCCACATGATCGGACGCACCAGAAGGCCCATCATGCCCCAGTCGATGGCGCGGCTCATGCCGATGATGCCCAGCTCGTCCTCATAGCTCTCCAGCACGGGCCGTTCCTTGGCCCCGGCATAGATGTGGCCCACGGAGGCGACGCTCGCCCCCGGCGTCAGGGTCATGGCTTCCGTCGCGTAGCCGGAATCCCACACGGCCTGTCCGTCGACCAGCCGGTGGCTGTAGTCGATGCGCGTTGTCGCGTCCTGCGGGGCGATGGCGGCGTGCAGCCAGTAGCGGTCCGTGATGCCCGCCCAGCCGGCCTGCCCGGTATTGGTCCAGTCCTCCTTGACCGTCTTCTTGTAGGTGAAGTCGTGATAGCTGTCGTCCTGAACGGAGACCGGGCCTTCCTGGATGATGAAGAAGTTCAGGAGGCCGTCCGGCAGGTTGACCTGTCGCGCCGTGCCGCGCCGGGTCAGGGTCACGGGTTGCGCCCCCTGATTGGTCAGGACGTCGCTGGCGGTGATCAGGAAGTGGTCGTCCACGGTGAGCGTGCGCTCGATTTCCACCCCGCCCACATCCGTGCGCAGCACGACCGGGCTGTCGGGGGTCAGCATGTCTCCGGAAACGACCGCCCAGGCCGTGTTCAGGCCCAGCGGGTCGGCCGCGTTTCCGGGCAGGGTCCAGTTGTCGGCGACGAACGCCGCGCGCGCCCCGCCCAGGGGCGAGAGCAGCTCGACCTGGCCGTCCGCCTCGTCCAGCGTCTTGTCGTAGTCGTTGAGGGTGATGTCGTCGACGCGCGACCCGGTCGTCAACAGGCTGCCGCGAATGCCGGGGGCCTGGATGCGGACGCGCTCGCCGGTCGCGACCAGCGTTTCGCGCGGCTGGATCGCCGGTGCGGTCGCCTGGGCCGGGTCGATCTGGGCGGGAT
>JBATXP010000268.1:0-17150 GCA_049673465.1 Litorimonas sp. | reverse complement strand
CGCCTGTGGGGGCCGTTCGCCGTCACGCGAAAGACCGGCAATGTGGAGCGGGTGGTCTGCGCCAACGCGCACGCGCGGGCCGCAGGCGTGTTTCCCTCAGGTACACTCACGGACGCCCGCGCCGTGTGCCCGGACCTGCTCACGGAGCCTCAGGACGACCGGCGCGAGGCTCGCCTGCTTGGAGCCCTGCGCGTCTGGGCAGACCGCTACTCGCCCCGCATCGCGCTGGATGCGCCGGACGGTCTCATCCTGGACGTGACAGGCTGCGCTCATCTGTTCGAAGGCGAGCGCGAGATGGCCGAGCTCATCCAGCGCGAGGCGGACGAGCTGACGATGACGACCCGGATCGGCATTGCGAACACGCTCCGGGCGGCGCGCGGGTTCGCGCGGTTCGGCGGGAGCGAGATCACCATTACGGATCCAGAGCGCGAAGCGCTCCAGGTGGACACCTTGCCTATCGCCGCGCTCGACCTTGACCATAAGGTCGAGACCGATCTGCGCCGCCTCGGCGTCACGACCCTCGGAGAGCTGCGCCGGTTCAAGTCGTCCGAGCTAGCCCGCCGCTTCTCCGTACGATTGCCGGAAGCGCTCGATGCGTTGCGGGGCCAGGCGCATGACCCGGTCGTGCCGAGCGCGGTATCCCCCGTCTTCGCCGCCAACATGACCCTGCCCGAGCCGATCGGACGGGTGGAGGACGTCACTGGCATCCTGGAGCGTCTGGCCGCGCGGGTCTGCCGCAAGCTCGTCGACAAGGGCTACGCCGCGCGAGGCTTCCGGTTCACGGTCCGCTGCGTCGACACAGGCGACCACGCGCTCTCGGTTGGGTTCGCCAGCCCGACTCGCGAGGCGCAGCCTATCCTGCGCCAGCTCGCAAAGCCGCTGGAGGCCTTGCGGATCGAGTTCGGGGCGGACTGGTTTCGTCTGTTGGCGCTCGACACGGAAGTCTTTACGCCGCGCCAACTGGAGGCCGGGGATGCAAGCCAAGCCCAGCAGGAAGCCTTCGACCGGACGCTGACGACCCTCGGCAACCGGCTCGGGTTCGACCGCTTGCATGTTGCCCGGCCCGGCGCGGGCCACACGCCGGAGCGCGAGATGGCGTTTGGCCCGGCCGTGGGAGCGCTCGACTGGACCCCTCCGATCGACCTCACCGTCTACCCGCGCCCAGAGATCGCCTTTGCGCCCGAGCGCGTCCGCGTCGACAGTCCCGGACGTGCGCCTTACGCCTTCACTTGGCGGCGGGACAGCTACCAGGTGGTGGCGGTCAAGGGCCCGGAACGGATCAGCCCGGTCAACTGGGACGATCCCAACAGCAAGTTCGAAGCCCGCCTCCGGGACTATTGGCGCGCGCGGACGGAGTGCGGCCGTCTTTTCTGGCTTATGGTCTTCCCTAGGCACCCGGATGACGGCTGCTATCTATGCGGAGAGTTCCTGCGCGAACCACGCCTGTCTCTACTTCGTGCGTGAGAAGGCTGTGCGCCTAACGGACCGCTGGCGATGAGCTACGTCGAGCTCGACATCACGACCAACTTCACCTTCCTGACCGGAGCGAGCCATCCGGCGGAGCTGGTCGAGCGCGCGCACGAGCTGGGCCTGCGCGGGGTCGGCATCGCGGACCGCAATACACTGTCGGGCATCGTGCGGGCCTATGCGGCGGCCCGGGAGATCGGGATCAATCTGCGGGTCGGAGCGCGGATCGTGACAGTCTGCGGAGCGGAGCTGCTCGCATACCCGAAGACCCGCGCTGGGTACGCCCGGCTCGCGCGCCTGCTCACCCTCGGCAAGCGGCGCGCGGAGAAAGGCGGCTGCCAACTGGAGATGGCCGATGTGCTGGACAGGCTGTCGGAGACTGTATTGATCCTGAAGGACCCGGTCCGGTCTCAGGTCCACATCGATCCGCTTAAGACGGCGTTCGGCACTGACCTCTATCTCGGTCTGTCGCCCTACTTCGACGGCTGGGACGAGGACCGCTTTCGCATCATCGCCGAGCTCGCCGCGATCAAGGCCGTGCCCCTCGTCGCGCTCGGCAATGTGTTGATGCACCGCAGCCAACGCCGCCTGCTGGCCGACGTGCTTACCGCTATCCGGCTCAAGAAGACCGTGGACCAGCTCGGCCAGCACGCGCTGCTCAACGGCGAACGCCGCCTGCGCTCCGAGCTGGAGATGCGGCAGCTGTTCGCGGACTATCCCGAAGCGCTGCTCAACACGCTGCGCATCGCGGAGGTCTGCACCTTCCGGCTGGACGAGTTGGAGTACCAGTATCCGGACGAGGTGCTGGACGGCATCGACCCGGACACGCGGCTGCGCCAGCTGACCGAGGACGGGCTGCGCTGGCGCTATCCGGGCGGAGTACCGCTGGACGTTCGCGCCCTTGTCGAGAAGGAACTTGCCCTTGTCGCGCGGCTTGGCTACGCGCCGTACTTTCTGACTGTTCAGGACATTGTCGGCTACGCGACTGGCGGCGGCATCCTCTGCCAGGGGCGCGGCTCGGCCGCAAACTCCGTGGTCTGTTTCGCCCTCGGCATCACCCATGCCAGCCCGAAAATCATCAACATGGTGTTCGAGCGGTTTATCTCCGACGTGCGGGGCGAGCCGCCGGACATCGATGTCGACTTCGAACATGAGAGGCGGGAAGAAGTCTACCAGTATGTGTTCGGCAAGTTCGGGCGCGAGCGGGCCGCGATCTGCAGCACGGTCCGCCACTACCGGTCCCGGTCTGCCCTCGGCGAGGTCGGCAAGGCGTTAGGTCTTAGCCAGGACAGCATCCAGGCTTTCTCGTCCAAGATCTGGGGCTGGCGCGACGGCGGGCTGACGCCGGAGCGCGCGGCTTATGCCGGGCTGAACCCCAACGCGCGGCGCATCGCGCTGACACTACGCCTCGCTAACGAGCTGATCGGCTTTCCGCGACACCTCTCCCAGCACACGGGCGGACTGGTCATCACCAACGGCCGCTTGGACGAGCTCTGCCCCATCGAGAATGCGGCGATGGAAGATCGGACCATCATCGAGTGGGACAAGAACGATATCGACGTGATGGGCATGATGAAGATCGACGTGCTGTCGCTCGGTATGTTGACGTGTGTGCGCAAATGCTTCGACCTGTTGCGCATGTGGCACGGCCTCGACCTCACAATGGCCACGGTCCCGCAGGAGGACCCGGCCGTATATGCCATGATTCAGGTGGGAGACTCGGAAGGCGTCTTCCAGATCGAGAGCCGCGCACAGCGGCAAAGCCTGCCCAAGACCTTGCCTGCGACCTTCTACGACCTCATCGTCCAGGTCGCGCTCATCCGGCCGGGACCCATCCAGGGTGACATGGTCCACCCCTACCTCAAGCGGCGGCGCGGCGAGGAGCCGGTCGAGTTCGCAAGTAAGGCATTGGAGCCCGTGCTGGAGAAGACGCTCGGTATTCCGCTCTTTCAGGAGCAGGCGATGGAGATCGCATCCATCGCGGCCGGGTTCACCCCCAGCGAGGCGGACCATCTGCGCCGGAGTCTGGCCTCATCCTCGGGACCGGGGCGCATCCAGATCCACAGGGAGCGTTTCATCAAGGGGTGCCTCGAGAATGGTTATGATCGCGACTTTGCCGAAGCCGTTTTCCGGCAACTGGAAGGCTTTTCGGGTTACGGCTTTCCTCAGAGCCATGCGGCCAGCTTCGCGCTCATCGTCTATGTCTCCTGCTGGCTGAAGTGCCACTACCCGGAAATCTTCTGTGTCGGTCTGCTCAACAGCCAGCCCATGGGCTTCTACGCGCCGGCCCAATTGGTGCAGGACGCGCAGCGCCACGGCGTGGAGGTGCTCGCTCCTTGCGTGGAGGCAAGCTTCTGGGATTGCACGCTGGAGCCCGATGGCAACGGCAAGCTCGCCATTCGGCTGGGCCTCCGCCAGATCAAGGGTCTGCCCGAGGAGGAAGCCAAGTGGCTGACAGCCTGCCGGGGCAATGGCTACCGATCGGTCGATGCCGTGTGGCGTCGGGCGGGCCTGTCCTACAGGGCGCTCAACAAGCTAGCTCAGGCCGACGCCTTTGCTTGCTACGGTCTCAACCGACGCGAGGCGCTCTGGCAGGTCAAGGCTCTGCCGCGGGGCGGTCCGCTGCCGCTTTTCTCGGACGTCGGCGAAGGCCTGCCGACGGGCGAGGTCGCGCTCGCCATCCTGACGGAAGCCCAGCAGGTCTATGCCGACTATGTCTCTAAGCGTCTGACGCTGCGGACGCATCCGGTCGCGCTGCTGCGCAAACAGCTCGGGCTGCGGGTGGAGGCTGACCGCCACCGCGACTATCTGGACGGCGCGCCGATCACCGTATGCGGGCTTGTCGTCTGCCGCCAGCGTCCAGGGACGGCATCCGGCGTGGTCTTCATCACGCTGGAGGACGAGACGGGAACCTCCAACATCATCGTGTGGGGCAATGGGGTCTTTCCGAAATACCGCGCGGAGGTGATGACGGGACGCCTGCTGCGCGTGTCGGGCAAGTTCCAGCGTGAGGGGATCGTCACCAATGTCATCGCCGAGCACATCGAAGACCTGTCTTACCTACTGGATGGCATGGCGGGTGGGGCAGCGGAGGAGTCTATGTATCCGGCCCACGACAATGCCGACCATGTTCGGTCGCCCGTGCAGAGCTCGACCTCGATCGCACGCGACAAGGCAGCCAGCCATGTGCCAAAGCCCGGCAAGCCCGACCCCCTCGGCGCGGATCCGAAGACGGACCGTTCGAAAGATAGAAAGACGGTTACAGACTACTATGCGCATGGGGCAAGCCGCCATCCGCGCAGCCAAGCTGCGAGGCTGTTCCCGGCCGAGAGCCGGGACTTCCACTAAGTTAGCTCTATGTCCAAGATACTTCGGGCCAGACGAGAGGATAATCGTGCGTATTGAGCCGGTCCCCGTTTCGGGGCGAAGTCTGGGTATATTGTTGTTCGATCGCACCCGGCTTGTCGAAGTAGCGAATGTCGTCTCCGCAGTAGCGGAAAGACAGAGCGCGGCGGTCGCGGTCTGTTGAGCAATTTCCGCCGGAGCCATGAATAGTCATGACGTGGTGCACGATCACGTCGCCAGGCTCACAGTCGAAGCTGACAATGTCATAAGCTGACCGGTTGCCCTCTATATCTGGCAGCTTCTCATAGGGAGAGACCGGACTGGCCGACTGGGCGAAGAAAATGCTTGGCGCATAGGTCTGGCCCCAGCGGTGCGAGCCCCGGATATATTCCATGCGGCCGTTCTCTGCACCGACCGGATCGAGTGGAATCCAGATAATGCAGCATTGCTCGCCCATGATCTGGAAATAGCTCCAGTCCTGGTGGAACACGGTGCGCTGCGGGGTGAGCGGTGCCTTCACAAAGGTCGTGTCCTCCCAAAAATGCGTTCGCGACGTGCCCATGAGATGAGTGGCCAGCCGGGGAAGGCGCGAATTGAACGCGACATCGCGGATGCCGTCATGAAAACGCCAACCTGCCGCGTCGTGGAAGAACCGACCCGACGGGAGACGGCCTTCAGGAAGCGGATCGCGCAGGGGTCTGGCGTCCGGGTCGGTCTCTACGATGAAACGCAGCAATTCAAGATCGAACCGCTCGGACTCGCCGACATCGACGAGCCCGTCCTCGCCCGAGAAGGCCTGGCGCTGCATGGCTTCGAAATCGTAGGAGGATTTCGAGGTAGAGGCGCCCGCCATCTGGGCGGCAACGCTGTGACGCAAGCGTTCGAGTTCGTCCTCGGTGATGACGCCGCGCACATGGGCGACGCCGTCGCGTTCATAGTCCTCACGGGCGGCGTCGAATGCGGCGGCTGCCCGGCCTTCAGCCTCTCCGGGTGTCCAAGAAAGTCCCATGTCGATTATCCGCCTGCGTTTGATGGACTGTCCGGCTCGCGGGTCAGGACAGTCGTGGCCAGCGCCGAGCAGGCCGCTTGAAGGAAATGTTCGACCCCGGACTGTTCTCCGCTCACCGACAGCAAGGTGCGCAGCTCGTCCAGCAAGGCTTCCCCGTTCCGGGTCGGCGGAACGAGCACGGGCGGAACCCAGGCCGTTTCCGCCATGTCGTCGCAATAAGCGCGCAGGCGTTGGACCGCATCACAGCCGCCAGCGTGACCGTCCGATTGAAGGAGATCGGCGGACATCACGCAAACTCCCTTGTGGTCCGGCACCGGCCCGGTATCGAGGATGTATAGCGGGCCACGGGACTGGCCCGCTTGGACCAGCGCGCGACTTTCGCCAACCCGTCCGCGTTCATTTCAGAAATGGCGGCAATATATTCCTTGCCGTCGTCTTTATAGAACCGAGCCGGGCCAAGCGGGCGCGTGTTCCAGAGCGATAACGACATGCCATAAAGCCGCTTGCGCGCGAGCCAGGTCGTCTGCCGGATGCCGTGCTCGATACCCCACTCGTTGACGGCCTGGGTGACGAGCATCCATGCCCTCATGAATTCCTGCTGGGTCTTGCCGCGGCGTTCGATAAGATAGCGCGAGAAATGGATGATGTCGTCGCCGCGCGGCACGCCGTCGACGCAGTGATGGGGAAAGACTTCCGAGAGCAAGTGCGGACGGGTCGTGCGGTTGAGTCGGCCGCACGCCCCGACGGAGCCGTCCGGGTTGAAGTAGAGGATGTAGACCGTGTCCGGATAATCGAACGCGTCCTTGTCGTAGCCCTCCTCCGGCACATCGATGTGCCAGCCCATCTCCTGAACGGCGGCGCGGTAGCGCATGCGGTGCATATCATGCAGCGCGTCTTCGAAGTGGTGGCGGTTGGCCTGGTCGACGATTTCCAGCATGGGGGACCCTCCTCAAGGTCACCTCTGCGGGCTGTGTCTTCGTAGCTCTATACCCAGAACGGGGTATGGACGTGGCGGGGCCGCGTCAGGGTAGGATCTGCCCGTTTCGCAAAGCGATGGTCACGGCGTGAGTCTTGTTCATCGCCTGGGTCTTGATGATGATGTTGCGCAGATGCTTTCGCACCGTATCTTCCGCAATACCGTAAATGCGGCTGATCTCCCACGCCGTCTTCCCGGCCGCTGTGAAGGTGAGCACCTCGATCTCGCGTTTGGTCAGCGGAACGACCGGCATCTCTTCGCCCAGGTCTAGCAGACGCAGTAGTCGGCTATAGGCGTGGATGGCGACGACATCGAGGCGGGCGAGCGTCTCCTCGCTCGGACGTTCGTCATAACTCATGGAGACAACCCCGAGAGGAAGATTGCCTGCCGTCACGGGAATGGCCACGCCCTGGGTCAGCGAGAAGTCGCGCGCTCGGTCCAAAATGTTCCGGCCAACCGCGTCGGACTGTTCCCAGGCTGTCCTCCAGTCGAATGAGGTCCGAGACCGCAAGGCGAGCCGTGTGATGGGATCGTGGAAGACATAGTCTTTCTCGACCCATTCCCGGCTATATTCCTCCGGCCAGTCGGCGAGGCCGAGATCGGTCACCTTGCCACCCGTCACGGCCGGGTTCGACACTTTCCCGATCAGGAGGGATGTGCCGCCGATCGACTGAGTGAAGGCGCGAGTCGCGGCGAACACGGCTTCGGCCGTTTCGCTGGATTCGATGGCGTCGATCGACTGCAGGGCCAAGGCCCAGGCCTCGCGCGCTTCGCGTGAGAATAGGGTGACGCGGCTCACCGGACTAGGATCCGGTGGTCAAGCGCGACCTGCGCGGAGCTTGCCGCCTTTACGGCCCGCTCCTGAAGTGTATTCCAGCCCACCACCACTCCCTATCCGTTTGCCGTAAGAAGATAAACTCATGGCGCCAGAGGCATCGCACTCCGTTCGCAACGCCACGCAGGTTGACCAGCATGTCGGGGCGCGGATGCGGACCCGACGGATGCAGCTGGGGTTCTCCCAGACTGATCTGGGAAATCGGATCGGCGTGACGTTCCAGCAGGTCCAGAAGTATGAACGCGGGACGAACCGCATCGGCGCATCGCGCCTGTGGGCCTTGTCCGAACAGATGGACGTTCCGGTGTCATGGTTCTTCGAGGGGCTCGGAACGCCGGGGTCGGACGGCGCTGTGCGGCCCGAGGACAATCCGCTCGAGGTGCTGGGAGTTGCGCGAGACGGTTTGGAATTCGCTAAGGCCATTAATGCCATTCTTCCTGGTGAACCGAGACGGCAGCTGCTGGCATTAGCTCGTGCGTTGGCGAACGCAGAGACCAATTAGGCAGATCGTTTCGTTCGATTTGTCGAAGAGAACGTTGCTACCAAGCCAAGTTTCAGGAGTTTCTCAATCGTGTGCAATCTCTACCGCCAGGACGTCGCGCCTTCGATCATCACAAACTTCTTCGAGACGTCGCCGTTAAGCTTGTCCGAACAGGCCCGCGGTCGCAACGTCGAGGCGGGCTATGTCGGCGCGGACCAAAACGGTCCGGTGCTTGTCAATGCAGGCGACGGCAAACTCGATCTCGTCACCAAGCGCTGGGGCTTTCCAGCAATTCGAGAGGGCGCCAAGCCCATCACCAACATCCGCAACCTCAAATCCTCTTGGGTGGCGTGGCGCCAATGGCGAGTATCTCATGAAGTCCGAATATCGCTGCCTCGTGCCCTTTTCCGCCTTCGGCGAGTGGAGCGCGGTCCAGAAAGGCAATGCATGGTTTGAGATCAACTGCGAGGCACCCATGTTCGCGGGCATCTGGCGACCTTGGACAGGCGAGCGGCTTATCGAGGTGCCGGGAAAGAAGCGCCGCCAGCGGCAAGTGCATGACTGGAAGCTCTATGCTTTCCTAACAACCGAGCCTAACTCCATCGTCGCGCCGATCCACCCTAAGGCTATGCCGGTCATATTGACCAAGCCAGAGGAGTGCGAACAATGGATGGGTGGTGGAGAGGACAGCCTGACTCTGCAGCGACCCCTTCCCGACGACCTCGTATCGCTCAGATCGTGACAGCTGCGCAGCTTCGCTGCTATCTGGTGCACATGCCCTCACATTCCCTGCAATCCGATCTGGACCAGCTGCGGTCCAAGCACGCCGTCGACGACACAATGATCGAGAGCTTGACGGCAGGGCCGGACCAAGCCCGCGCGCACATCGCTTTCTGGTCGCGGATGATGTGGACAGTAAACGGCGTCCTACTTGCGGCTAGCTTGGTCGGAGCGCTGCTGTCAGCCAGGTGGGCTTTAGACGCGCGCTCCGTCCTGTCTTTACTCGCCTTCACGGCGCTCTCGCTAATGGTCATAAAGCTCGCTTCTGTTCTCTGGGCGCAACGACGTGCCTTGGAAGCCATCCGCATGGTCGCAACGCGGCACGGTCTGGTGTAGTTGACTCCCATGCTTGTGTCCCTGATCGCCGCGTCCGTCACCACCCACGCCGTTGCCGTGTCCTCCCTGCGGGATGGCGACACGTTCAACATCGAAGGCGATCTGTTTGGCGAGCGCGCGGTCCGCGTTGAGAACATAGACACGCCGGAGGTACGCTCTGCCCAGTGCAACCGCGAGAAGCTGCTGGGTCGGGAGGCCAAGGGCTATGCCCGCGCCCTTCTCGAGGATCGGACGGTGATGGTGACCACGACTGGCCGCAAGAGCTATGACCGGGTCGTGGGGCGCGTCACGCTGCCAGACGGTCGCGATTTCGGACGTGCAATGATTGAGGCGGGGTATGCCGTGCGATGGACGGAAGACTGGGCCGACACGCCGCGAGAAATGCGCTGGTGCAGAGGTCGCGACTTGTCGATGCCCGACAGGTAGACACAAACATTAGGACGTATCGACCAAGTAGCCTACCTTAGTTCATAAGCTGTGACTTCGTGTTCGCGTTTTTTACACGTACCATCATGAAATCACCGGGTCGGTCCCTGTCTTCCAGTCGCGTCCCAACTTATTCCGCCGGCCGAAACGCGCCCCGAAATTGATTTGCCCAACCGCCGCTCCATGATTGGACGCCAGGGCACGAGGGTAAAGTCTCTCGCCCGTTCGATGACAGCGAATGTCCCGCTCGGTCTCTCGACAGCTTCCCGGTAGATGCCCTCGATGCGACGGGACACACCGGAGGCAGCGTAGGGCTTGCCGATCTTCTCGGACAGCTCCGCGCCCGCGTCCTGCAGATCCATAGCCTCCAATCGGCCAAGCGCTTCCTTCGGCAAGGCCTCATGCTGTTCGAACGCGAAGCCCATTTTCTCTAGCGACTGGCGACGCCTTTCCAAGGCTTCGCCGAACGCCCCGGTCCAGGCAGATGCGCCGTCCTTTTCGCTCAGCGTCCGGTCTAGCCAGGTCACGCCACGCGCGGCCTCCATTTGGCGGAGCGTGAGTCGGCTGCTTCTCTGCAAAGGTGTCGGCAATCGGCTAGCGCGCTCGGCCTGGTAGAGGGCGGCCCGGTCGAGATAGTCATCCGGAATGCGCCAAGAGCCGTCAGCGTTCCTGCTGACATGCCTGCGACGACGTAGCGCTTCAAGCCGCCGGGAGTGCGCCTGCGCGTAGGCGCGCGACACGCCATGCCCCTGCGTCACGTGGCGTACCTCGCTGTAGACGCCGCCATTCTCCCGCGCGAACGCGGCGATGGAACGGTCGATCTTCCGCGCACCCTTGGGGTGCGGAAGGAAAGTCACGATCTGTTCGCGTTTCAGCGTCTCGAACGTCTCGTCATCCGCGACGCTCGCATAGACCGGCTGGCCCGGCGAGTCCTCGATCACGACGAAGCCGCCGTCGCGCGTATCGTCGGGCCGTCCGAACTCCCGCACGATGCCCGTGACGGGGTGGGCGCTCATCCGGTTCGGGTCGAACTTGTTGCGCTCCGAGATGAGCCGATCCGGTGTCGCCAAGCTCTCCCCATCCCGCCTTCTCATGGCGCGGTGCAGGGCTTTGACGATGTCGCGTCTTTCGCTTATTTCGCGGAGCGTTTGTTCGAAGTCGGGTTTGACTGCCCAACGGCCAGAACCCAACCGCTCGGCCAGACCCATCTTCGCCAATATATTGAGCCGCCGGACCTGCAACTGCCGATGCCAAACGCGGCCCGGCTGCGTCGGCCCGCCCAGGTCAACCACGCCGCCCTCCCATTGCGCCGCGAGCGAGCGGTCGAGCGAGGTGAAGCTTTGCGCCTCGACCGTCTTGGCCAGCCGCGCGCGGCCCTCCAATTGCGAGACCGGGCCGAGTTCGGTTGCGACGAGGTCTTGCGCGCGCTCCCGCATCGTCTGCGAGATGTAGCGCCGCGGGATGACGAGGTCGCGTCCGTCGTCCCGGACACCGCGCACGAGCAGGTGAGTGTGCGGCTGCCCCGTGTCGTAATGGTTGGCCGCGACCCAATCGAGCTTAGTGCCGAGGTCGCGCTCCATCTGCCCGACCAAGTCGCGCGTGAAAGAGGACAGGTCTTGGAGCTTCGCGCCGTCTTCCGGCGCAACGATGAAACGGAAGTGATGGCGGTTGGATCTGCACCGATCCGCGAAGGCTTTGCCGGGCAACGTCTCGTCGATGTCGACGTCCGACCCCGACACCTCTACACGCGGCCCGTAGAGCCCGGCCCGATCCCCTCGCTCGTCCGTTCCATCTCGCTGGATATAGTCCAGATGGCTCCGCAGCTTCGCAGCGCCCCCGCCGGTCATTTTCTTGATCGACGACTTGATCGCGACGCGACGATGGAACTGCATCGCACGCGCCGTCGAACGCGACCCTACGCCCCGTGATCCAGCACCCGATCTCTTCGCCTTCGCGCCTCTGCTCACGCGCTCGAAGAAGCCGGTCGCTTTCCGCGCACCCGACGGTGAGCGGATGAGGCCGAGCCGAACCTCGAACCGATCTTCGCCGTCACGCGCCACGGACGGGCTTCCGGGATAAGGAGGTGGAGAACGACAGGGTGACACCACCGTTTGTCCCAAGCTGGCTTGAGAAAAACGCAAAACCGGTAACTCCACGCCTTCGGCGTATGGAGCCACGAAAAACGATGTGCAGACAAGACGCTACCCCACGGGTGGCGTCACCCTCTTTTATCTTGCCATCCGCGCCTTTCACCCGCGCCCTGCCTTCCGAGCGTCCTCCCAACGGTTCTTCCGGGTCTTCCATCGGCCGAGATATTGGACGGGGCCGAGCAGGTCGGAGACTGCGACCGGCCCGAAATACCGGCTGTCAAAAGAGGTCTGCACATCGGTTGAGACAAGGAACACTTCGCCTTCGGCGAGGGTGTAACAACCATTTTTAGAGGGCAATGGGCGGCCCAGCGAGTCGTGCGAAAGCACAACGAGCGACGGCCTGCCAGCGAAGGAAACGAGGCCGGGCGAGTGGCAAACTTCGTCGCCCGAGACAGCCCACACCGTCTTGATAAGGGGGATATCGGGCGGAAGATAACGCCGCTCGACGGCGAGCGCCGCTGCGCTTTTTGGCGCGTAGGCAGCGACGCGGTCGTCCCGCTTGTAGGGCTGGGAAGGCATGAGCCGGTACCATCCGACTGGCGCGGATGGGCTGGGATTGTAGATCAGTCTCGGCACGCTGGGGCGCACGATCTGAAAGATCGTCGCCCCGCAAAGCACGGCTAGCGCAACGGACGCGAGGCGGCGGAGGATCATGTCAGAGCCTCCACGAGCGATGTCAGGCTTTCTCCCGATTGCAGTACATTGTGCAGGGCGCGCCAGTGCCGTGCGGGCACTTGGATTGGAGAAAGCCCGTCCGCTTCCAGCTGTTCGAGCGCCGCGAGGACGCGCTTGGACTGCGTCTTCCCATTGGCGTGAAGCCAGATCTCCGCTCCCGGCAGAATGCCCGGAAGGCGGGTGGCCGGGCGACCCGGGGCAGCGCGACAGACGGCGACCGACCAGCTTTGCGTGCCGTAACTGTCGCCGTCCCAGCGTTCGTATCCGAACACCTCGCCTGGTCGGAACGCTTGCAATTTCTTGTGCCAACTCAAGCGAACGGAGCGCGTGGGCTGGCCGAAAAGGACGCGGTGATTGCGGCGGTTCTTGCGGTAATGCTCGACGGCGAGAGTGAGGTAGTCAGCCATCGGCCTGCTCCGTCTTGATCGCGCGGTGGTCGCCCGCATCGCGCGACCGCGACCACGCGTCGAGGTCGTCGCGGTGGTAGACGACCTTGCCGCCGTGCTTGCGATAATTGGGACCCAAGCCCTTCCAGCGCATATTGTTGAGCGTTTGCGACTCTAAGCGGAGGTAGGCGCCGGCCTCTTCCGGCGTGAGGTAGGGCGAAGTCGGTAAGTGGTTCATGGCGGTGTCCCCTGAGCGTCAGCACGCGCGGGATTGCGGCGCTGGATAGGGACATTGAGGTATGCGTAGATATGCCGGGAGTGACGAAAGCGGGACGTTCAAAGTGCGTCACCATCCAAAGATCTGTGTTGTCAGATGGTCTTCTTCAGCAGCAGGTCGTAGTATCCGCGCGTTACGAATTGCTCGCCCCTGCGCCGCGCTCTAGCCGCACAGCTCTTGAGGTATCCACTCCCTCGATTCCAATCTTTCGAGACTATTTCCGGATTGGTAAGCGCGACTGCAATGTCGCGAAGCCCGCCTTTGGGACGTTCGAACCCGTGCCAGATGTCGAACGCCGTCAAGCTCCGCTCGAGTGTGCGGCGGCTCTTGGAGCGCCCTGTCAGAATGTCGTTCGAAGTGTCCGCGCGGTGTATGGAAAGGAGTTGGAGCACGGTATCCACCCGGCGCGCCAGTCGAGCCGACTGCTCAATGTGGACGGTTACTCCCGCTCTGTCGGCTAGAGCCCGTGGAGCGTCGCAAAAAAGCTGCAACCAGATGCCTGCGCCGCCCAGACGGATATGCCTCTGCCCATTGGGCATCTCCAGTATGTGTCTTGGAACAGAGAGATCGCTTACAACGATTTTGTCGTCTGTCTGCGCATGGCTGGAAAGCGCGTCCAACTTCACGGGCAATGCCCCTGCAAGTACCTCCGGCATCCAGAACACACCGGCCTTGTCGATGCCAACATCCGGATCGGCGAAAGCGAGCAGACCGAAGCGTTCAGCTTCGGGATAGCGCCGCCGGAGGCGAGTCAAACCTGCGCCCGAGTCTAACGTAAGCGTCGGCGGACAACGATGCCGGTAACGCTTCCAGGCTTTGCGATAGTCAGCATTGCGGCGCAGTCCTTCCCAAGCCCAGAAGGCCGAAGACCGAACGTCGGGTAGGAACGGCATCGACATGGATCGTCTCCATCACCAGCCAGCCCGCTAATTAGATTGTAATCCCTCTATTCTTTTTCAACTGAGCTTTAGCACCAAAATGCCGCAGCAAAAGAGGACCGCCCGGCGCGGGGCCGGACGGTCCAGGGTTAAGGTCAGCCTGCGGGGTTCCACAGGATGACGTGGCGGCCGTCCTCCCCTTTGACGGGGGCGATGTTGGCGTAAACCTTGCGGGGGCCGATGGCCGGGTCGGCGAGGGTCAGGGAGACGTATTCGCGCCCCGAAGACTTGGCGGTCTTCATCCAACCCGCCCCGATGGGGGAGTTTGCGCCGCCCGCGAGGACCCGGTAGTCCGGCTGGCGACTTCCATCGACCTTCTGGCCGTTCTCGACGATGCGGATGGGCGTGGTGAGTGAGAGCATGGCCAGTGTGCCCTCGAAGCCCGTGTCGGTTTCCGTGATATAGCCTAGTGCGTTTGCCATTTTCCTATTTTCCTATGTTGATGTCGTGAGGGCCCGATGCCCTGTTGACGCCGACCGTGAAGAGCGGCGCGGCGGGCCCGGTCACCCGTAGGGCCGGAGCGCAGCGGAGGACCGGGTCGGCGGGGCGATTTGGCTCGCGAGGAATGGCGCGCACGCGCCAGGGGAAATCGGTGCGCCGGCCCGGTTGGCCGGGACCGACGGGTCGCTTAGGTCAAAGGTGACAACAGGGCATTGGGTCCTCGCACCCAAGTCGGCGGATAGGGAAATCGGCAAATGGCAAGCGCACTGGGCGGACTTACCGTCATGGAAGCCGATAATCAGGGGAGCGACGACCACGCATGGTTTCAGCTGAAAAACGTTCACCCCAAGCGGATCGTCGCCGGGAATCGGCGGTCGTTTCGCCAGACGAATTGCTGGGTCTTTGCAGGCATGATTAGGCAATGGTCGGGGTGATCGGATAGAGCCATATGAGCTGGCGCGAAACTCCAAAGCCTCGCCGAGCCGGTCAACGGGACCAAGCTCGAGCCAATTTCGTAGCCCTTAGAGCGAAAGGACTGCCCTAAGATCCTTTCTCAGACCATCGACAGGTAGCGCGATCTGGACCGTCCGGCCCCGCGCCGGGCGGTTACCTGTCCTCCGCAGTCTCCTCGCACGGCAGCTCAAAAATTGCTGACGTGTCGACGCCAAGGGCCTCCAAGATCGCTTCGACCGCATCCAAAGTTGGCGTTGTCTCGACCCGTTCGATCATGCCGACGTAGTTGCGCGACAGGCTCGCCGCGTCGGCGAGGTCGTCCTGCGTCAGCCCTTGTTCGTGCCGCATCGTTCGGACGGTTCGGGCGAATCTCTCCTTGAGGTTCATCAAGAAGCACGTCAGGCGAACGAGGCATTTTACATACCAAACATATTGGGTATTCTGTCGGCTGGGCGGCTTGTATCCTGCAAGGACACGCATTTTGACCAAGCCGAAAGTCGACGTCCAAGACCTCTCGCTCTTCCTGACCCGGAGAGGATATGTGGCAATCCAGTGTGATGGCTTCGAAGATGCGGCGATGGAAAGTAGGCTTTTCGGGGATTTCGGCGAGTGTCCGCCCACTCCTCTTGGAGAGCTGACCCGGAACGCTTTGAGCGCCATCAACGAGTCTCCAGATGTCTCGGACATCGACGATCTAGGTGCATTCGCAGAAGCCTTGAGGAACAGTCTTCTCGAAGTCGAGAACGCATTAGCCCGCCTTACCAGACGATAGGTTCGCTTATAGACAGGGCCGCCCCGGTGACAGGGCAGCCCTTGGTTTTGGAGAAGCGCGGAAGGCCACGCATAGGGTTTCCACCAAGTTTCAGGCAGCGTTCGTCTTGCGTTTTCTGGCTCGCTTCGTTTTGGGCGAGCGACCGCCAAGCTGTTTCGCAGCCATTATCGCGGCTTGAGCGGGCGGGCACGTCTTGCGGTCGAGATAGGCTTGCGGGACGGTCTGCATCCAGCGCGGACGCCATTCCGGACGCGCCAAGTCGGCACTCACGCCCTGCCCAGTGAAGCGGTTGCGCAGCGCCGCTTTCTGCTTGGTGCCGGACTCGGTGACCAAGCTGTCGGCCAGCGACTTCCCGCCAATCTCGGCCAGCATGGCGTTGATGACGCGCTTGTCACGCAAGAGGTCGAAGAACGCCTCGTCCGGTTCCCATGAGGCGGGAATGTCCGGCTGGATGGCCAAGCCGACGGCCTCCATCACAGCCTCGTCGCTCGTCAGGGTCACGCTCATGGCGAGTGCGAGCACCCGCAAGACGGTCGCGTCGTCTTGGTCCAGTAGCGACGCGAACACTGACGCGAAGTCGCCCTTTGCGAGATGCTTCGGCTCGCCGTAGGCGGGCGTTTCTTCTTCCAGCCCCAGCGAGTCGAACACGGTGCGGCGCTCCTCCGCCACCCGCTTGGCGGACGGGCTGTTCGCCACGCTCTCGGTCGTGCTCTCCTTGCGGCTCGTCGTCTTGGTCGGCTCGCAGGTCCACTGGGGTGAGCCGACCAGCATGTGCGCGACCGCGACCCGGAGCGCGGTGCCGGGCGCGTCCAGCAGGCTGGCACTGACAGCGGCGTGGCGGTGCAGGCGCACATAGTCCGCCACGGGTCCGCTCATCTCCGGCTTGGCCATGCTGGCCGCTGCCTTGGCGCTCGTGTCGTTGGGCCGGATGATGGCGTCGATACGCGCAATGTCCGCCTTGTGCAGCAGACCTTCGCGGATGCGGACCGAGCCGTCATGCCCGACCTCGATGAACACCTTGCCGCCTGCGCGCCGCTCGCGGTTGCCATAGTCCCAACTGTCGAGAGACTTTCCGCGCTCCAAGATGACGACATCCGCCCAACCTTTGGCCCGCAAGGCGTCCGCCTTTTCCGCGATGGCGCGGTTCTGGTGCGTCCAGAACAGGTCCGCGTCTTGGAAGTAGCCGCTGCCTTCCTCCCGACCGAACAGGTCGCTGATGATGTGGCCCGGATAGTCGGACAGGTCGAACAGGGCCGCACTCGTCGCGATGGACGCACCGCCCGTCAGCCACTCCTTGAGGTAGCTTTCCTGTGGCGCGTAGTCCTCGCCGCGCCAGAGTTCCAGCCACGCGGCCTGCTGCTCCTTCGTCGCCATCGTCATGTAGCGCAGGCTGGTCTGGCTGA
>JBATXP010000267.1:0-4172 GCA_049673465.1 Litorimonas sp. | reverse complement strand
GTCCGCGCCTGACAGCGGCGCGCCGTCGGCACCGTGGAGGGCGACGCGCTCCAGCCCGTGGCCCAGGCGGAAATCCTCGATCCTTCGGCGCAGCTCCGGCCCGTCATCCTCCACGTTTGCGAATAGCGCGCGCGCCGTCTCGCCCAAAGCCATCGCATTCGCCCGGTCGCGGTCCAGCAAGGCGCCCGAGACGACGGCCTGGTTGGCGCGGTCCGCGCTGTCGATCAGTTCGCGGAACTGCATGAAATAGAACAGGCCGAGCACGGTCACGCAAGCGGCGATCAGGCCGGAGATGACAAGTGTGTATTTGGAGACGAGGCTGCCCGTGACGCTTCGCCAGATACGCCGCGCCACGTCGCCGACCCAACCCTCCCGTCCCGCTTCGGGGATATCGGCGAGCGCGCGCCCGATGCGCGGAGACTGAGCCAACGCCGGGCGCCCCGGACCGACAGGTCCCGGAGTCCGGCCAAGCAGTCCGGTCCAGACGCTGCGCCAGAGCCGAACCCCCCAATCGTCCGCGAAGGGGAGCGCCTCGCCTACCGGGAGGTCGGTCGTCAGGGAGGGAACGGGACTTTCGGGTCGGGGCATGTCGGATCCGGGCACTGTCCGGACGCCCCCACGACGCCCGCTCGGGAAAGACCGTCCTGTTTCCAGACAGGATTTAACGCGGCCCTAAACGGGGCCTTCGGACAGGCGACAATTCCGTGACATTTCAGTGACGTTCCGCCCGGCGCGGGATCAGTTGCGCGCGTGCTGCGCCTCGCCGAAGAGCTGCGAGCGGTGAGTGTCGTCGAGGCCCTCGAGCCCGCCTTCCACCGTTTCGGGGCGGACGTGGTCGGACAGCACGGCCATGCCGCGCGCGACAGCGGGACGAGCCCTCATCCGCTCCGCCCACGCCGCCAGGTGGGGCCGCTCCGGCAGGTCGGGATTGGCGAGCGCGCCGTCCACCCAGGGCAGGATCGCCATGTCGGCAATGGAATAGTCGCCCGCAAACCAGTCGCGCCCCTCCAGGTGGCGGTCCATCACGCCGAGCAGGCGCAGCATTTCCCGGCTATATCGCTGCAGGGCATAGGGGTGCTTTTCGGCGGCATAGAAGGCGAAGTGGGCCATCTGCCCGAACATCGGCCCCACGCCCGACATCTGGAACATCAGCCACTGGTTCACCAGATGTCGCTCCGCGCCGGACCGAGGCAGGAACCGCCCGGTCCGCTCCGCCAGATACCACAGGATCGCCCCGCTTTCCCACAACACGAACGGCCGTCCATCCGGCATGGCGGGTCCGCCGAAATCCTCGATCACGGGAAACTTGTTGTTGGGGTTGAGTTTGAGGAACTCCGGCGCGTGCTGATCGCCCGCCAGAATGTCGACGTAGCGCGTGGAATAGCCCAGCTCCATCTCCTCCAACGCGATCGTCACCTTGCGGCCATTGGGCGTGGGTCCGGTATGGAGGGTGATGGGCGGTCGCATGGGGCGAGTGTGACGCAGGCGCAGCCTTTGCGCAAGCTGCGGCGAAGCGGGTGGAACCGTTGCGGTGATAGGCGCATTTTCCTATCTACGAACCATGTCCCAGACCGCCGAACTCTCCGTCCACGAGGCCCCCGCCCTGTGGACCCCGCACAAGCCCGCCCGGCCGGAGAAGTCCGAGGGTGGGAAGCGGTTCCGGCTGGTTTCGCCGTTCGAGCCCAAGGGCGACCAGCCCAAGGCGATCGCGGAGCTGGTGGCGGGCATTTCCGAACGCGAGCGCGACCAGGTGCTGCTGGGCGTGACCGGGTCCGGCAAGACCTTCACCATGGCCAAGATCATCGAACAGACGCAGCGTCCGGCCCTGATCATGGCACCCAACAAGACGCTGGCCGCGCAGCTCTATTCCGAGTTCCGCGCCTTCTTCCCCGACAATGCGGTGGAGTATTTCGTCTCCTACTACGACTATTATCAGCCCGAAGCCTACGTCCCGCGCACCGACACCTTCATCGAAAAGGACAGTAGCGTCAACGAGCAGATCGACCGGATGCGCCACGCCGCGACCCGGGCGATCCTGGAGCGCGACGACTGCATCATCGTGGCGTCGGTCTCCTGCATCTACGGCATCGGGTCGGTCGAGACCTACACGGCCATGACCATCGATCTGCGGCGCGGACAGGGGATCGATCCGCGCGCCCTGATGGCGCAATTCGTGGGCCTGCAATATCAGCGCAACGATCTGGGCTTCGCGCGGGGCTCTTTCCGCGTGCGCGGCGACACGATCGAGCTGTTCCCGGCCCACTATGACGACACGGCCTGGCGCTTCGACTTCTTCGGCGACGAGATCGACAGCATCACGGAGTTCGACCCGCTGACCGGCAAGACGGGCCGCCAGATCGACAATGTGCGCGTCTACGCCAATAGCCATTACGTCACGCCCAAGCCCACCGTCCATTCCGCCATGAAGGGCATCAAGGCGGAGCTGGAAAAGACGATCCGGCTGTTCGAGAGCGAGGGCAAGCTGCTGGAGGCGCAGCGCATCGCCCAGCGCACCGAGTTCGACCTGGAGATGATGGCCGCCGCCGGCTTCTGCAACGGGATCGAGAACTATTCACGCTATCTGACGGGCCGCGCGCCCGGCGAGCCGCCGCCCACATTGTTCGAATATCTGCCGGAAAACGCGCTGCTCTTCATGGACGAGTCCCACGTCTCCGTCCCGCAGATCGGCGGCATGAGCCGGGGCGACTTCAACCGCAAATCGACCCTGGCCGATCACGGTTTCCGCCTGCCCTCCTGCATCGACAACCGCCCGCTGAAATTCGAGGAATGGGACGCGATGCGCCCGCAGACGGTCCACGTCTCCGCCACGCCCGCCGATTGGGAAATGGAGCGCACGGGCGGCGTGTTCGTGGAGCAGGTCATCCGCCCGACGGGCTTGATCGACCCGCCCGTGGAAGTGCGCCCCGTCTCCGGCGAGCACCACAACCAGGTCGACGACGTGGTGGACGAAGTGCGCAAGACCACCGCCAAGGGCTACCGCTCGCTCGTCACCACCCTGACCAAGAAGATGGCCGAAGACCTGACGGAGTACATGGCCGATCAGGGTATTCGCGTGCGCTACATGCACTCCGACGTGGACACGCTGGAGCGGATCGAGCTCATCCGCGACCTGCGGCTCGGCGTGTTCGACGTGCTGATCGGCATCAATCTGTTGCGCGAGGGGCTCGACATCCCCGAATGCGCCTTCGTCGGCATTCTCGACGCGGACAAGGAGGGCTTCCTGCGCTCCGAGACCTCCATGATCCAGACCATCGGCCGCGCCGCCCGCAACTCCGAAGCTCACGTCGTCCTCTACGCCGACAAAATCACGGGGTCCATGCGCCGCGCCATGGACGAGACCGAGCGCCGCCGCACCCGCCAGATCGCCCACAACGAACTCCACGGCATCACCCCCCAGACCGTTCTGCGCGGCGTCGCCGACATGGTCGGCGACAGCGAGGCCGCCCAGAAAATTAAGGACGAACGCGACAGCTACACGCCGAGCGGCCGCAAGAAGAAGCAGAGCAGCCAAGCCGGAAAAGCCAAGCGCGGCCTGCTGGAAGCCGCCGAAGGCCAGGCCCCCTACATGGGCGGCAACATGCAAGCCGTCGCCGCCGACCTGGAGAAGCGCATGTTCGAAGCGGCCGAGAACCTGGAGTTCGAGGAAGCGGCAAGGCTGCGGGATGAGTTGGTGAAGTTGAAGGGGTAGGCGCGAAAGGTCGCTCAGCCGTCGAGTTCGTCCAACCAACCACGAACGATTGTGGCATCTGCCGAACCCATTGCGTAAAACAAGGCAAAAGCTTGCTCCCAGAGCGCGCGTGCATTGGCAAGGTTGCCACGCCGCTGTTCGACGCGGCCCATGTTTGCAAATTGAATAGCCACGCCCTCCTTGCGGCCCAGCTCTTCGTTCAGCGCCAGCGACTGCTCGTAGTAGCGCATCGCCCCATTTAGATCGCCGCGCGTCCGTGCCACGATGCCCATGTTGCCGTAGTCGCTGGCCATGCCCTCCTTGCTGCCCAGCTCTTCGTTCAGCGCCAGCGACTGCTCATAGTAGCGCACCGCCCCGTCCAAGTCGCCGCGCGTCTGCGCCACGACGCCCATGTTGCCATACTGAATGGCCATGCCTTCCTTGCGGCCCAGCTCTTCGTTCAGCGCCAGCGCCTGTTCGTGGT
>JBATXP010000266.1:0-5468 GCA_049673465.1 Litorimonas sp. | reverse complement strand
GGAGACGGCTTCGGCGGCCGTTTCGACAGCCGTGGCGGCTGCGACGACGGCCTTCTTGGCCGTTGTCTTGGTGGCCTTCACGGCCTTCTTGGTCGTGGCGGCGGCTTTTGCCACGACGCCCTTATCGCGCGTCACGCGCTCGGGCTTGCCTTCGACCAGCGTGAGGCTGCCCTTGGCGCCTTCCACGATGGACTGCGCACCCTTGGTGGCCGACGCGACGTGCAGGTCCAGAGCCTGGGACAGTTCGCCATTGCCGATGATGCGCACACCGTCATGGGCGCGGCGGATCACGCCGGCGCGGACCAGCGCTTCGGCGTCGAGACGGTCGCCCGCCTTGATCTTGCCGGACTGGATGGCGCGTTCGAGATTGACGATGGACAGTTCGGCGTAGCGCTTGCGGTTGGGCTTGTTGAAGCCACGCTTGGGCAGGCGCATGTGGATCGGCATCTGGCCGCCCTCGAAGCCGTTGATCGAGACACCGCTGCGGGACTTCTGGCCCTTGACGCCGCGACCGGCCGTCTTGCCCTTGCCAGAGCCGATACCGCGACCGACGCGCTTCTTGGCCTTGGTTGCGCCGGGATTGTCGCTGAGTTCGTTGAGACGCATGGTCTTGTCTTTCATCTTCCGCCTACGGGGCGCTATCTCCCCGCTTCGGCGTCGCTTGTGGGCAAATGGCTTGCCCGCTTAGGAAGGTCCGGGACGCGGATAGCCGCAAGCCCCTTGGTGTTCGGTTTGATCGGCGGCCTTGACCGCCGAAGCCCCGCCTTGGCGGGGCGAAGGAGGTTACTCCTCGACGATCTCCACCATGTGGGAGACCTTGTGGATCATGCCGCGCACGGACGGCGTGTCCTCCAGTTCGCGGACGCGGCCCATCTTGTTGAGGCCGAGACCGATCAGCGTGGCGCGCTGGTCCGGCTTGCGGCGGATCGGCGAGCCCGTCTGGCGGACCTTCAATGTTTTCTTGGCTGCCATTTAAGCCTCCCCCTACGCTTCTAGGGCTTCGGGAGCGGAGGCTCCGTCGTTGCGGCGCTCGACAATGTCGGCGACCTTCTTGCCGCGCTTGGCGGCCACGGTGCGCGGGGACTCCATGCGCTTCAGGCCGTCGAAGGTGGCGCGGATCATGTTGTACGGGTTGGACGTGCCGTTGGACTTGGCGACGACGTCCTGGACGCCGAGGCATTCCATCACAGCGCGCATCGGACCACCGGCGATCACGCCCGTTCCGGGAGGCGCCGCGCGCATCATGATCTTGCCGGCGCCGTGGCGACCGCGCACATCGTGGTGCAGCGTGCGGCCTTCGCGCAGGGGCACGCGGATCATCGTCTTCTTGGCCTCTTCGGTCGCCTTGCGGATCGCTTCGGGCACTTCGCGGGCCTTGCCCTTGCCGAAGCCGACGCGACCGTTCTCGTCACCGACGATGACGAGGGCGGCGAAGCTCATATTGCGGCCACCCTTCACGGTCTTGGCGACGCGGTTGATGTGCACGAGGCGATCGACGAAGCCGTCATTCTCTTCGTCGCGGTCCCGGCGGCGGCCACCGCCGCGATTGTCGTTTCTACCTGCCATGATCGTACCTTAGAACTTCAGGCCGGCTTCGCGCGCGGCGTCGGCCAGCGCCTTGACGCGGCCATGATAGAGATAGGGACCCCGGTCGAAGACCACGTCGGTCACGCCGGCTTCCACCGCGCGTTCCGCGACCAGCTTGCCAATGCGAGCCGCAGCCGCGACGTCGCCGCCCTTCTGCGTGCGGTCTTCCAGCGTGGAGGCGGAGGCCACCGTCACGCCGCGCGCATCGTCGATCAGCTGGACAGAGATGTTCTTGTCGGAACGGTGGACGCTTAGCCTCGGACGGCCCTGCGAATGTTTCTTGAGGCGACGGCGCACGCGTTGCGCGCGGCGCTTCATGGATTTGTGAGCGGAGGAAGCCATTATTTCTTCTTCCCTTCTTTCTGGCGCACATACTCGCCGACATAGCGCACGCCCTTGCCCTTGTAGGGCTCCGGCTTGCGGAAGGCGCGAATTTCGGCCGCGACCTGTCCGACCTGCTGCTTGTCGATGCCCGACACGATGACGGAGGTCGGCTTGGGCGCTTCGATCTTGACGCCGGCGGGCGGCGTATAGTCGATGTCGTGCGAATAGCCGAGCTGCATGGACAGGTCGTTGCCCTTCATCTGGGCCCGGTAGCCGACGCCGCGCAGTTCGAGCGACTTGGTGAAACCGTTGGTGACGCCTTCGATCATGTTCGCGACCATGGTGCGGGCCATGCCCCACATGGCGGAGCCGTTCTTTTCGCCCTCGACGGGCGTGAGCGTCAGTTCATTGTCCGCGAACGAGCCGGAAACGGCCTTGGGCAGCTCGAAGGACAGTTCGCCCTTCGCGCCCTTGACGGCGATGGTCTGGCCGGTCTGCGTCAGGGTGACGCCGGACGGGACGGTAATGGGCTTCTTGCCGATACGTGACATGATACCCTCCTCTAGGAAACCTGGCAGAGGACTTCGCCGCCGACATTGTTTTCGCGGGCAGCGGTGTCGCTCATCACGCCCTTGGGCGTCGACAGGATGGAGATGCCGAGACCGTTGCGCACTTGCGGTAGGGTCTTGACGGACGAATAAACGCGGCGGCCCGGCTTGGAGACCCGCTTGATGTCGCGGATCACGGCTTCGCCTTCATAGTATTTCAGCTCGACCTCGAAGGTGCGGAAACCGCGATCGTCCTTGGACTCGCTGTAGCCGCGGATGAAGCCTTCGTCGGCCAGCACGTCCAGGACGCGGCCGCGCAGGTTGGAGGCGGGCGTGGAGACGGAGGACCGGCCACGCATGATCGCGTTGCGGATGCGCGTGAGCATATCGCCGAGGGGATCGGAAAAAGACATCGCCTGTCCTCCTACCAGCTGGACTTGGTGAGACCGGGGATCAGGCCCTGGCTGCCGAGCTCGCGAAGCGCGATCCGGCTCATCTTCATTTTACGATAGTAACCGCGCGGACGGCCCGTAACCTGGCAGCGGTTGCGCACGCGCGACGGGGCGCTGTTGCGCGGCAGGGCGGCCAGCTTGAGCTGCGCGCCGAAGCGCTCCTCGACCGGCAGGTCCTTGTTGCGCGCAATATCCTTGAGCAGCGCGCGCTTGGCGGCGTACTGGGCCACCATGCGCTGACGCTTCATGTTGCGCTCGACTGAACTGACTTTAGCCATTCAAATTATCTCCTGTTGCGAAGACCTCGGGGAGGTCCGCTTGGCTCGCTGCGTTCGCTCTATTTCCGGAAAGGGAAATTGAGCGCGGCCAGCAATGCTTTGGCTTCTTCATCGGACTTGGCGCTGGTCTGCACCACGATGTCCATGCCACGCGTGGCATCCGATTTGTCGTAACTGATTTCCGGGAACACCAGCAGGTCGTTCAGACCCATGGCGAAGTTCCCCTGACCGTCGAACGACTTGCCGTTCAGGCCGCGAAAGTCGCGGACGCGCGGCAGGGCGACGTTGGTCAGGCGGTCGAGAAATTCCCACATCCGGTCACGACGCAGCGTGACCTTGGCACCGATCACCATGCCGTCGCGCAGCTTGAAGCCGGCTATGGATTTCTTGGCGACGGTCGGAATGGGCTTCTGACCGGCGATGAGCGTCAACTCCTCGATGGCCGCTTCGACCTTCTTCTTGTCGGCGACGCCTTCGCCCAGACCCATGTTCAGGACGACTTTCTCGACCTTGGGGATCTGCAGCTCGTTGGTGTAGCCGAACTGCTCCTTGAGAGCAGGGCGGATCTCGTCGCGGTAGACGGCCGCGAGACGGGGCTCGTAGGGCTTAGACATCGATGACTTCTCCCGACTTGCGGGCCACGCGAACCTTCTTGCCGTCCTTGAGCGTCTTGAAGCCCACGCGGGTGGGGACGTTCTCGGTCGGGTCGATGTGCGCGACGTTGGAAATGTGGATCGGGGCCTCGAAGGTGCGGATGCCGCCTTCGGGGTCGATCTGGCTGGGACGGACGTGACGCTTCACGACGCGGACACCTTCGACGACGACGCGGTCTTCCTTGGGAATGACGCGAAGGACGTTGCCCTTCTTGCCCTTATCGGACCCCGCGATGACGACGACATAGTCGCCCTTCTTGATCTTGGCGGCCATGACTACAGCACCTCCGGTGCCAGCGACACGATCTTCATGTGGTTCTTGGCGCGCAGTTCGCGGGGAACCGGGCCGAAGATCCGCGTGCCGATCGGCTCGCCATTATTGTTGATGATGACGGCGGCGTTGCCGTCGAAGCGGATGACGGAACCGTCGCGGCGCTGAATGTCCTTGGCGACGCGGACCACGATGGCCTTGCGCACGTCGCCCTTCTTCACCTTGCCGCGCGGAATCGCTTCCTTGACGGACACAACGATGGTGTCGCCGACATGGGCGTAGCGGCGCTTGGAGCCGCCCAGCACCTTGATGCACTGCACGCGACGCGCGCCGGAATTGTCCGCGACATCCAGGTTGGATTGCATCTGAATCATGGGTTTGGTCCTTAAGCTTGGGAGTCTCGCCGGGTCCGCTTACGCGGACGTGACGACTTCCCAGGTCTTGGTCTTGCTGCGCGGGGGGCACTCGATGATGCGCACCTGGTCGCCGACCTTGTGAGCATTGCCTTCGTCGTGCGCCGCGTAGCGCTTGGAGCGGCGAATGGTCTTCTTGAGCAGCGGATGCAGGAACTGACGCTCCACCTTCACCACGATGGTCTTGTCGCCCTTATCGGACACGACCGTCCCTTTGAGAATACGCTTGGGCATAGTCCTAGCCTTCCGCCTTTGCAGCCGTCTGCTTGCGCTGGGCCTGCAGGGTCTTCACCCGGGCCACGGCCCGGCGCACTTCGCGGACGCGTGCCGTGCTTTGCAGCTGGCCGGTCGCATCCTGGAAACGCAGGTTGAATTGCTCTTTCTTGAGCGTCAGCAGCGTGTCCGCCAGCTGATCGTCGGAGAGCTGACGCAGCTCTTCCACATTGAGGTTCTTGTCGGCCATCTTAGCCTCCCTCGCCCGGACGGGTGACGACCTTGCACTTCACGGGAAGCTTGGCCGCGCCGAGGCGCAGCGCTTCGCGCGCGACGTCGTCGGACACACCGTCGATTTCGAACATGATCCGGCCCGGCTTGACCTTGCAGGCCCAGAACTCGACCGAACCCTTGCCCTTACCCATGCGGACTTCCGTGGGCTTCTTGGTCACGGGGACATCCGGGAAAATCCGGATCCAGACGCGACCGGCGCGTTTCATGTGGCGCGTGATCGCACGGCGGGTCGCCTCGATCTGGCGCGCGGTGACCCGCTCGGGCTCCAGAGCCTTCAGACCGTAGGAGCCGAAGGTGAGCGCAGTGCCGCCCTTCGCCATGCCCTTGATCCGGCCCTTATGAGCCTTGCGGAACTTGGTTCTCTTTGGCTGACGCACGTCGCAGCCCTCCTAGTTCGCGCGAGCCGGACGGCGCGTGCCGCGGTCGCCGCCGGGA
>JBATXP010000265.1:0-2986 GCA_049673465.1 Litorimonas sp. | reverse complement strand
CCCTTAGATCCCTGAAACCAAAGAATAAAATGTATAAAATTTCGGACCGTGACGGTATGTACGTCACGGTCCAACCTTCGGGCACAATCGTGTTCCGTTTCGACTATCGTTTGAATGATCGTCGTGAGACGCTCACCCTTGGTCGATATGGCTCAGCGGGCCTATCTCTGGCCCGTGCTCGAGAGGCATTGATCGATGCGAAGCGTCTTATTGCTGAAGGTCGTTCGCCCGCGCAGGAGAAGCAACGCGAGAAGCGTCGCCTGAAAGAAGCGAAGAGCTTCGGTGAGTTTGGGGAACGTTGGCTAAAGGAAGCCAAGATGGCGGACAGTACGCGCGCCATGCGGCGTTCCGTATTCGAGCGGGATATTCTTCCAACGTTCCGAAATCGATTGCTGTCGGAGATCAGTGCAGATGACCTGCGAATGAGGTGCGCAACGGTAAAAGATCGCGGCGCACCAGCGACCGCCATCCATGTTCGGGACATCGTGAAATTGATCTACGCATTCGCGATCCTTCACGGAGAGAAAGTCGCAAATCCTGCTAATGAAGTTGGGCCATCGTCCATAGCCACGTTCGTTCCGAGAGATCGGTCGTTGTCGCCGTCAGAGATACGGATCATGCTGAACCAGCTTGAACATGTCGCTACCCTTCCAACCATTCGTCTGGGCGTCAAAATGTTCCTGTTGACCATGGTGAGAAAGAGCGAACTTCAAGACGCAACTTGGGATGAAATCGATTTTGAGAATGCGGTTTGGTCGATTCCGAAGGAAAGAATGAAGCGATCCAAGCCCCATAACATTTACCTGGCACAACAGACGATCGACATACTGATCGCGCTGAAGACCTGCGCAGGCAATTCCCGATATCTGCTTCCTTCACGTTATGACGCGGATGCCCCAATGTCGCGGGCGACATTCAACCGAGTGACAAAGGCTGTCATCGTAAGAGCACAAAAAGAGGGCCTACCTCTGGAACACTTCACCGTTCACGACCTGCGCCGCACAGGTTCGACGCTTTTGAACGAGTTGGGGTTCAATGGTGATTGGATCGAAAAATGCCTTGCACATGAGGATGGTCGGTCGTCGCGCGGCATATACAATAAGGCCGAATACGAGCATCAACGCCGCCATATGATGCAGGAATGGGCCAATCTCGTTGATGCTTGGGTGTCCGGCCAGAGGTATCAACCTACGCTCTATCCGCCGGCGATGGACCTCCTCGCCCCCGAGCCGACGATTTGACCGGGCGGGCTTTACGCAAGCGTACGTCCGGTACGGGGGCACGTTTGTTGGCCTTGAGATCCGACAACCTTCGGCGCTCATCGAGCCATTCCTCGACCTCTGCTTGATCCCAAACCACACATCTGGCGGACAGATGAAATCGTCTTGGGAATTCTCCCCTTTTTTCAAGTTCGTAGATCGTGGTGTCAGCTAACGGTACCATCTCCCGCAGCTGATGACGCCTAATCGTTCTTTTCATGGTCTCATCTTAGCGCACGACATGACACTTCCATTTCGATTTTTTGCAGATAAAAGTCGATAGAAAGCGAAAGTCGCTGTTGATGAAAGGCCTGCTCTGACAGCTATCGGCAATCGGATACTGTAGCGTACAAATTGTTCAACTGGATCAATGGGCCAACACAATTCTACGCTGTGAATGACCCTGGTCCCGCGCTAAGCGCCGTAACCGACAGGTCACTCGCGCATGACCTTTTCAGACATATGATTGCAGTAGCCGCATAGTCCACAATCCATCACCGTGTAGTCGTCCAGCGTAATGCCCGCCCCGCACCGGACACAACTTTCGTCAAGCACAAATCCACATGCGATGCATCCGTTCGCTTCACCGTTTTGCACGTAGGCATCCGATATGGCGCAATTTGGGCAATCGTTCACAACCGGCTCGCCTCCTTCTTTCGCGGCGATGTAGTTGTCGGCTCCAAAGGCGGCATCAACGACCATGCGAATTGAGTCTTCCGCGTCGAATACCTCACCGCATTGGGCGCACTTCGCATGGAAGCTTCCAACATCAGTGTTACCCGACTCTTCCTGACCGATCAGCGATGATCCGCAATTCGGGCAGGACATCCGATCAAGATTGCCAGGCTCAATATTCCAGTCAATTAGGGCGAGTTCGGCCAGACATACGGCCTGCACCTTCTTGAACGCATCGTGCCGCTCCAAAATGACGTCCCAAGTGTCGCCGAGCTCAACCTTCGGGTCTTCGCCTAGGATCGCAAAGAAATCGACGACCATGGGAAATGAAGAGGCAATCGCTTCAGCAAGCGCCGCCACCGGCTCTTTCAGGTGCAGGTGCTCAAGCTGGTTTCGCATTCCCACCAGCTTTTGAAGATCGCCATCCGGCCACGGGAGACCGAAGTCGGAAAACCGTTTCTTGAGGTCGTGAAAGCCGATGGTGGTGGGGCCGTCCGGCGCAGCCGCCACGCCACCCGCACCATCCGAAATCGGTTTCACCTTTGCGCCGATCACCTGCATGGGGCCAGCGTTCGGCGCCGCCCTTACTAGACATTCTTTGGCCAGCAGCAGAAGGCCGGCATAATAGTTTCGGGCGGATGAAATCATCCGGTCGTCCTCGCCGGTCTGGAAATCTTCGATTCCCATTCGAAGCGACGTAACGGCGTTCTGGAATAGTGCGGACATGGGTCAGTTCCCCAATGCTTCAATTAGATCTTGGGCCACATTCAGTACGGCGAAATGCTCCACGGTCCGGCCTACTCGTATCCGTGTTTCAACTGGCTTGGTCAAATTCTCAGCCTCCACTCGGCATAAAACTGCTCCAGTAATATCGCCCTCTTCGGGGAAAGCTATTTCCACGTCGAAGAACTCGGCCTCGCCTTGGTGACGGAATAAATCGCATGTCAGCGCCCCAGTCCTCACAGGGCGCCCCTCAGGCCAATCATCATAGTAAAAGTCTTCAGGATCGTGTTTGGGTATTATCGGCAGTCGCGGAACGATCGGGTCCATGA
>JBATXP010000264.1:0-2700 GCA_049673465.1 Litorimonas sp. | reverse complement strand
CTCTAGAATTCGTCCCCGGCATTTATGGCCGGGGTCTGCGCTCCTCCCGCTCCACGAGACGAGAGGGTCGCCCCGCCCTACGCCGCGAACACCCCATCCAGGATCGCCTGCTGCTCGCGCTTGTGCTTGGCCGCGATCCCCGTGGCCGTGGAAGCTGCCGCCGCGCGGCCGATATAGCGCGGGCGGGTATGCTTGGCCTTGATGGCGATAAGCGTCTCTTCCAGCCGGTCCTGAATGAACTGCCACGCTCCCATGTTCTTGGGCTCTTCCTGGCACCAGACCATGTCGGCCTTCGGAAAGCGCTTGAGTTCCAGCTGGAGCGCGTCGTCCGGATAGGGATAGAACTGCTCGACCCGCAAGAGATAGACGTCGGAGCGGCCCAGCCGTTCGCGTTCTTCCAGGAGGTCGAAATAGACCTTGCCGGAGCAGATCACGACGCGCTTGATCTTGGCGTCGTCCAGAAGCTGGGTCTCGAACTGGTCGGGGATCCACTGCGCATCGTCCCACAGCACGCGGTGGAAGCTCATCTCCGGGCCCATCTCCTCGAAGGTGGAGACGCAACGCTTGTGACGCAGCAGGCTCTTGGGGCTCATCACGATCAGCGGCTTGCGGAAGTTGCGGTGGATCTGGCGGCGCAGCACGTGGAAATAGTTGGCGGGCGTGGAGACGTTCACCACCTGCATATTGTCTTCCGCGCACATCTGCAGATAGCGCTCCAGCCGGGCGGAGGAGTGCTCCGGCCCCTGCCCTTCATAGCCGTGCGGCAGCAGCATGACGAGGCCGCTCATGCGCAGCCATTTCTGCTCGGCCGAGCTGATGAACTGGTCGACCATGACCTGCGCGCCATTGGCGAAGTCGCCGAACTGCGCTTCCCAGATGGTCAGCGCACTGGGGGCCGTGGTCGAGAATCCGTATTCGAAGCCGAGCACCGCTTCTTCCGACAGGTGGCTGTTGAGCACCTGATAGTATTGCTGGTCCTCGGAGAGATTGTTGAGCGGCGTGTATTTCGCTTCCGTGACCTGATCGATGAAATGGGACTGGCGCTGGCTGAAGGTGCCGCGTTCGCTGTCCTGGCCTGACAGCCTCACGGCGTGGCCTTCCATGACGAGACTGCCGAAGGCGAGATGTTCGGCCAGGCCCCAGTCGATGTCGCGTCCGGCCTCCACTTTTTCCGCCCGCGTCTTGATGATGCGCTTGAGCGTCTTGTGGATGTTCACGTCGTTGGGAATCGTGGTGATCTTGGTGCCGATCTCCTTGAGTCGGTCGATCTCCACCCCGGTCACGCCCTTGCGCTTTTCGTCGTCGAGGCTCGGCAGGCTGATGCCGGACCAGACGCCGTCCAGCCAGTCGGGGGCCTTGGTCTCGAAATCCTTGGCCTGGTCGAACTCCGTGTCGAGGAAGGCGTAGAAGTCCGCCTCGCGCTTTTCGTAGTCGGCCTCCGACAGGTCGCCCTGGGCGATCAGGCGCTTGGCGTAGAGCTTGGCCGGGCTCTCCTTGCCGTCGATGACCTTGTACATGATCGGCTGGGTGAAGGAGGGATCGTCACCCTCATTGTGGCCGTAGCGGCGGTAACAGACGAGGTCGATCACCACGTCGCGGCCGAACTTCTGCCGGTACTCGGTGGCGATCCGCGCGGCATAGACCACGGCTTCCGGATCGTCGCCATTGACGTGGAAGATCGGGGCCTGGACGAACAGGGCCACATCCGTGCAATACTCGCCGGAGCGGTATTCGTCGGGTGTCGTCGTGAAGCCGATCTGGTTGTTGACGACCACGTGGATCGACCCGCCCGTGCGGTAGCCGATCAGCTGGCTCATCTGGAACGTCTCGGTAACGACCCCCTGCCCGGCGAACGCGCTGTCGCCGTGCAGCAGCACGGCCATGACGCGCTTGGGATTGTGGGTGCGGTAGGTGCCGGAGAGCTGCTGCTGCTTGGCGCGCGCCTTGCCGATCACGACAGGCGCGACGACTTCCAGATGGGACGGGTTGGGGGCAAGACTTAAGTGGACGCTATTGCCGTCGAACTCCCGGTCATCGGAGACGCCGAGATGGTATTTCACGTCGCCTGAGCCGAAATCCTCGGCACCGCTCGCCACGCCACCGAGAAATTCGTAGAAGATGGCCGAATAGGGCTTCTTCATGACGGACGCCATGACGTTCAGGCGGCCCCGGTGCGGCATGCCGATATTGATGTCCTGCAACCCCAGTTGCCCGCCGCGCTTGATGATCTGCTCCATGGCGGGCAGCAGCGCCTCGCCCCCATCCAGCCCGAACCGTTTCGTGCCGGGATAGCGCTTGTGCAGCAGCTGCTCGAAGCTTTCCGCCTCGATCAGTTTCTGCAGGATGGCGAGACGGCCTTCCTTGGTGAAACTGACCTGCTTGTCGGGCCCTTCGATCCGTTCCTGGATCCAGGCCTTCTCCTCCGGGTTGCTGATATGCATGAACTGCACGCCGATCGTGCCGCAATAGGTGCGCTGCACGATGTCCATGATCTGGTCGATGGTGGCGTATTCCAGCCCCAGCACGCCGTCGATATAGATGTCGCGTTCGCGGTCTTCCGCCATGAAGCCGTAGCTGGCGGGGTCGAGCTCCGGATGGGTACCGCGCTTGCGCAGGCCCAGCGGGTCGAGGTCCGCGATCAGGTGGCCGCGCACCCGGTAGGCGCGGATCAGCATCAGCGCGTTCAGGCTGTCGCGCGCC
>JBATXP010000263.1:0-4558 GCA_049673465.1 Litorimonas sp. | reverse complement strand
GCTGCCAATCCATAACACTTAGATACATTGTAACAGGCTTTGGCACGCAACTTCTGCCAGAAACATATTTAGGATTGTGTAGATTTCTACATTTAGAAATTGGTCCCATTGTCTACACTGGCATTGGTGAAAGCCTGAGTTGGGACTCTATCAGTTCGCAGTTACAGGTTTAAATTAATGCCGGAAGTGGCGCATCCCCGTGAACACCATGGCCAGCCCGGCTTCGTCGGCGGCCTTGATCACCTCGTCGTCGCGGATAGAGCCGCCGGGTTGGATGACGGCGGTGGCGCCGGCTTTCGCGGCGGCGAGCATGCCGTCGGGGAACGGGAAGAAGGCGTCGGAGCTGACGGCGGAGCCGACGGTTCTGGGCTGGTCCCAACCCGCGGCTTCGGCGGCGTCCTCCGCCTTGCGGGCGGCGATGCGGGCGGCGTCGATGCGGCTCATCTGGCCCGCACCGATCCCGGCCGCTGCGCCGTCCTTCACGTAGACAATCGCATTGGACTTGACGTGCTTGGCGATCAGCCAGGCCATCTTCAGGTCCGCCATTTCGGCCTCGGTCGGGGCGCGCTGGGTCACGACCTTGAAGTCCGCGTCCGCGACATGGCCATTGTCCCGGTCCTGCACGAGCACCCCGCCGGCCACATTGCGGTAGGTGAGCGAGCCTTCGCGCGGGTCGGGCAGTCCGCCCGCGATCAGGAGGCGCAAATTCTTCTTCTTCCGGAACACGGCGACCGCAGCGTCCGTCGCCTCCGGCGCGATGACGACTTCGGTGAAGACCTTGACGATCTCCGTGGCCGTGGCTTCGTCCAGCGTGCCGTTGAGCGCCACGATGCCGCCAAAGGCGCTGACCGGATCGCAGGCGAGCGCGGCCCGGTAGGCGGAGACGAAATCGGTCCCGGTCGCCACGCCACACGGATTGGCGTGCTTGATGATCGCCACCGCAGGCTTTGCACCGTCTCTCGCATCGCCGAATTCCGCGACCAATTCATAGGCCGCGTCCGTGTCGTTGATGTTGTTGTAGGACAACGCCTTGCCCTGCCGCTGCTCCGCCGTCGCCACGCCGGGGCGGTCCGACCCGTCCGCATAGAAGGCCGCCGTCTGGTGCGGGTTCTCGCCGTAGCGCAGCGTCTGGCGCAAGGACCCGCCCTGCGTCCTGTAGTCGGGTGCCCTGTCGCCGCGCACGCCCGCGAACCAGTTGCTGATCGCGGCATCGTAATGGGCCGTCCGGGCGAAGGCCTTGTGGGCCAGCTTTTGGCGCAAGGACCCGGAGGTCATCCCGTCATTCTTCCGGAGTTCCGCGATGACGGCATCCACATCGTCCGCGTCGACGCAGACCGCGACGTGGGCGTGGTTCTTGGCCCCGGCCCGGATCATGGCCGGGCCGCCAATGTCGATATTCTCCACGCAGGTTTCATAGTCCGCGCCGGAGGCCACGGCCTGTTCGAACGGGTAGAGGTTGACGATCAGCAGGTCGATCGGATCGATCCCGTGTTCCGCCATCGCCGCGACGTGGCTGGTCAGCTCGCGCTCGCCGAGCAGACCGCCATGCACGGTCGGATGCAGCGTCTTGACCCGGCCATCCATCATTTCCGGAAAACCCGTCAGGTCGGACACGTCGGCGACCGACAGTCCGGCCTCGGCGATGGCGCGCCTGGTGCCGCCCGTGCTGACCAGCTCCACGCCCAGCTCAACTAGCGCCCTAGCCTGCTCGACCAGGCGCGACTTGTCGGAGACCGACAAGAGCGCGCGGGCGACGGGCCGGGCGCGTTCGGGGTCGAACGGCTTCAGGTCGGGATTGGGGCTGGGCATGGGTCGATCCGGATCGGGAGTTTCGGGACGCCCGCCCTATCCACGAAAAGCACCGCCCTGCCAAGCGCCGCGCCCAAGGCAGGGAAAGAGGCGGCTCAGGCGGGCTTGCCGTCCCAGCTTCCGACCTCGTCCCCGTCTACCTTAACGTCCGGCACGGCGTCGTTGGCGGGCTCGGTCTTGGGTGCCCGGCGCGGCCCCATGCCCGGAACGGCGGGACCGTTGGGCAGGTCGGGCAGGTCGTGCACGATGGGCAGGCCGATCAGCGTGTTCTTGGGCGTGAAACCTTGCAGGATGGCGGCCAGCGTCTTGCGGATCTGCACCCGGTCGCGCCGTTCGATGGCGCGTAGCAGGCGGTCGACCCGGCGCACCACGGATTCCGGGTCCACGATACAGGCGTCGAACCGGTTCACGCCGGAAACGGGCGTGGGGGACAGGTTCTCGTTGCGCCCCGTCAGTTCCTCGGACAGTTTTTCGCCGGGTCGCAGGCCGGAGATGCGAATTTCGACATCCTCCTCCGGCACCTTGCCGCGCAGGCGGATCAGGTTGCGGGCGAGCTTGTGGATATTCACCGGGTCGCCCATTTCCAGCACGTAGATGTGAGCGGCTTCCGCGTCCTGCGCGGCGTTGAGCGCGGCCGCCTGCAGCACGAGCGACGACGCCTCTTCCACCGTCATGAAGTAGCGGCACACATCCGGATGGGTCACGGTCACAGGGCCGCCCCGGGCGATCTGGTCCTCGAACAGGGTTACGACCGACCCCGTGGAGCCCAGCACGTTGCCGAAGCGCACGGCCGAGGCGTGCATGTGCGGGATCTGGCTTTGCCGGGCGATGGTCAGCAGCTCCACCACGCGCTTGGACGCGCCCATGACGTTGACCGGATCGACCGCCTTGTCGGTGGAGATCAGCACGAAATGCTCCACCCCGTAGACCTCGCACATGTCGAGCGTGACATGGGTGCCCAGAATGTTGGTGCGCAGCGTCTCGACCGGATTCTTCTCCCCGGACGGCACGTGCTTCATGGCGGCGGCGTGGAGCACGATCTCAGGCCGCTCGGCAGCGAAGATTTCCGCCATGCGGCCCGGATGGCAGACGTCGCCGAGATAGCTGCGCCAGGGCGGATCGCCGGCCAGCGGGCGATCCGATTCCAGCGAGCGGTCGAGATTGAACAGGTTGAGCTCGCTGGAATCCACCAGGGCGAGCCGCGACGGGCCGAGCCGCGCGATCTGCCGCGACAGCTCGGAACCGATCGAGCCGCCCGCCCCCGTGATCAGAACGCGGCGACCCTGGAAGAGCTTGGTCACCGGAGCCGGGTCCAGCATGCGCGGGTGGCGTCCGATCAGGTCGGCGGCCTCGAACTGGGACAGCTTGCCGCCCGTCCCGCGCCCGAGCCGCGACAGCGGAGCGCGCAATTCGGCGGAGGCCTTGACGAGCAGCTGGGTAAGCTCCCGACTGGGGTTGGGGTCCAGCGACAGCAGATGCACCGGAGCATCCCGCCGTGCGGCGAGCTTGGGATAGATGGCGCGGATGTTGGCGGGCGTGCCCAGCACGGGAATGGACCGGATGGAGCGCCCGGCATAGTGGCCCGACGTCTCTATCAGGCCGATCGGGTTGAAGCCGATGCGCACGCGTTGCTGCGTGCGGTCGCGCAGGTAAGCGTAGAGGTCCGAGGCCGAGCCGACCAGGATTGCGTCATGGCCGGACTTGACGTTGGAGCGGTAGAGGGCGCGCACGTCGCCATTGCGGATGACGATGGCCAACAGGCGCGACAGCACGATCCCGAGAAAAAACAGAATGCCCGCGATGAAGGGGGCGGAACGGGGGAAATGCTCGCCGCGCTCGAAGCCGAGAAACAGCACCAGGGGCACGACCAGCATCACCGCGACCACGCCGATCAGCAGCTTCCGGAAATCCGCCAGCGAGGTGAAGGCCCAGATCGCCTTGTACTGACGCATGATCACCCAGACGATCACGGCGGCGATGCCCGCGATGATGGCGGAGCGGTGGTCGATGTCGGCCTGCATGGGCCGATTGATGGAATCGTAGCGCAGCCGCACCGCCACCAGCATGGAGAACCACGCCATCAGCCCATCCACGAGGACCAGCACGGCGCTGACCAGCACCTGCCTGAAAGGACGTCGGAAGGCGGGACGCGGCCTGTCGATCTGCGGGGTCGGGTCGGTCATGCGGACCGACCTTTTAACCGACGTAGCGACCAGCGCACGCGATTTGTGCTGCCCTGCCCGTCCCCGTCCGCCAGCGCGTTGCCGGTCAGGACGAGTTGCTGCGCGCGCACCGGGCGGGCCGAGCCGCCGAGATAGACGCTCGGTTCCACCGCGATCGGGCCGCCATCCGTGCGGAAGCGCCAGCCCGCGCGACCCTTCAGGACGAGCAGCGCGCTGGACAGGTCCTGCGCCAGGCTGACCTGCACATCGGGATGGAAGTGGAAGCGAAGCGTGTAGGGCACGGCATGGCTGCCCAGCGGCGTGTCGCCGACCGGCACGAACAGGCTGTCCTCGCCGCGAATGTCGGTGCCGTCTTCGCCCACGAACAGGCGGCGGCGATGAACCAGGCCGTATTCGTCCTTGTAGCCGTCATGCGAGCATTCCAGCCAGATGCCGCTGCTCTGTTCCTTGCGGCGGGCGCGCACCGTGCCGGGTTCGACCGCCACGGCAGGGCCGAGCACGTCGGCGGCGAAGCCCTCCTCCAGGATCTCGCCGGGCGAGCGGTCGCCCAGTGTGAGGGTGGAGTG
>JBATXP010000262.1:0-2563 GCA_049673465.1 Litorimonas sp. | reverse complement strand
CTGTCGAAGCCGTCGATCTGCAAGGCCCAGTGGATGGGGGGCGACGACGAATGACCGACCGGGAAGACCTGCGGGGCCAAGGGCTGGGCGTGGGCCTCCGCCATGCGGACCGGCTTGGGCTCGATCGGCGCGGTCATGTCCATCACGGCCCAGCCGCGATCGATCAGGTCCGACATGTGGGTGTTGCGCGACCCGCTCGACGCCCCGCCCAGCACCACGGCCAGCAGCCTGCGCCCGTCGCGCGTCGCGCTGATGACGAGGTTGTAGCCCGACGCGCGCGTATAGCCGGTCTTGAATCCGTCCACGTCCTCGCGGCTTCGCAAGAGAGCATTGGTATTGCGCCGCCCGCGAAACTCCGTCTGGCCGAAATAGTGATAGTGCTGCGGAAAGCGGGTGAGGGTGGCGTGGGCGAGCTTCGCCATGTCGCGCGCCGTGCTGTGCTGTTCGGCATCGGGCAGGCCGTGCGGGTTGCGGAAGGTCGTGCGCTGCATGGTCAGACGCTTTGCCGCGTCGTTCATGCGGGCGACGAACGCTTCCTCCGATCCGCCGACCGCTTCGGCGATGGCCACCGCCGCATCGTTGGAACTGCGCACCGCCACCGCCTGGATCAGCGTGTCGAGCCGAACGTCCTGGCCCCGGCGAAGACCCATCTTAACGGGCGGCGTCGCGGCGGCATGGGCGGACACGCGAACGGTCGCGTCCAGCGCGATCTCGCCCCGTTCGATCGCCTCGAACGTGACGTAGAGCGTCATGATCTTGGTCAGGCTGGCGGGAAAGCGCTCCGCGTCGATCTGTCGGGCGTGCAGCACGTCCAGCGTGTCCGCATCCACGATGATGGACGCATACCGATCCTGCGCCGCAGCGGGCAGGGCCGCGAGCCAGAAGAGCAGGATGAGACACAGACGCCACATCCGCCCCGAATGACCGCAAGCCGTTAGGTCTTGGTTAATGGTGGTTAACCCGTTGCAGAAGACGCCGAGCCGTCGGCATGGCCATGTAGTCCATGATCGGGACGAGGAGGGCGGTGACGATGAGCGTCCTTGCCGCGAGGGGCAGGGGCGACAGCCAGTCGCCGCCCGCCCAGAGCAGGGCCGTGATGAGGGGGTACACCACGGCCCAGGTGAACAGGGTCTGTCGCGCGCGGCTCACAGTCCCGCGCTCGCGAGGGCCGCCGCCACGGTTTCCGGGGCGTTCTCCACCGCGTGGGCGGCGGAGGTCGTTCCGGGAATGGGCAGGATGTTGGGCGCGCGGTCGAGGAGCTGGACCAGCGCGGTCTGTATCGGGGACAGGCCGTCCCGCGCTTCAAGCTCTTCCAGCGGCGAACCCGCCCGCATCGGCGCGGCGGCCAGCGGGCCCCAGGGCACGAAGGCGATGCCACGGTCTGTGGTCGCGTCCAGAAGCGCCTCGTCGCCGCCGTCGCGCGGATTGTAACGCACCTGGACCGCGTCGATCCAGCTTTCCGACAGGGCCTGGTCGAGCTGGTCCAGCGTCACGTTGGACAGTCCGATCCGGGCGATCTCGCCGCGCGCCTTGGCTTCCACCAGCGCGCCGACCTGGTCCATGAAGGAGACCTCGCGGTCCGGCGCGTGGAGGTAGTAGAGGTCGATGCGGTCCACGCCGAGGTCGGACAGGCTCTGTTCCACTTCAAGGCGGAGCTGTTCCGGCCGTGCGTCGCGGCGGATGAACTCCATGCCCGCGCCCGTCTTGGTGATGCCGCCCTTGGTGGCGACGAACAGGCCGTCATGGGGATGCAACGCGTCGCGCACGATCTGTTCGGCATGGCGCGGCCCGTAGGCCCTGGCGGTGTCGAAGTGCTGCACGCCCGCGTCGCGCGCGGCGCGCAGAACGTCCATTCCGGCCTCCCAATCGGGGAAGGGTCCGAAATTGCCGGGCTGCCCGGTCAGGCGCATCGTGCCGAAGCCGAGACGGTTGACCGTGCGGCCGTCTCGGAAGGTGAAGGTCGTGGGGGTGGGGGAGGTCATGTCGGGGTCCTTGTGGTTTCAGTGACGCCGATATGTCCGATCCGGTGGAAAGTCTGTAGACGCATGGCGCGAGTGTTTGTTATGCGCGGTACGGATGGACAGACTTTCGCTCCTCCACACCTTCCGGCGCATTGCGGAGCGCGGCTCGAGCAGCGCCGCGGCGCGCGATCTCGGCCTGTCGCAGGCATCGGCCAGCCGCCAGCTCGCCCGGCTGGAACGCGACCTGGGCGCGACCCTGGTGCTTCGGACCACGCACGATCTGTCCCTGACCCGCACGGGGCAGGCGGTCCTCGCCCGCGCCCGGTCGCTCCTGGGCGAATGGGACGCGTTAGAGGAGTCGGCCCGCGAGGATACTGATGCGCCCCTGTCCGGAGCGATGCGGATCGCCGCCCCGGTCGCCCTGGGTCAGTTGCACCTCACCTCCGCCCTGCTGGCCTTCGCCGCGGCCCATCCGGCCCTGTCCCTGAGCTGGCTGCTAACCGACGCGGAGCAGCGCGTGGCGGAAGCGGGCCTTGACCTGTGGGTGCTCATCGGCGTTCCGGCCGACGACACGCTGATCGTGGAGCGGGTCGGCATGGTGG
>JBATXP010000261.1:0-1790 GCA_049673465.1 Litorimonas sp. | reverse complement strand
TTCTGCACCAAGTGCCGAGGGCTGAGTACACGTATCTCCTCAAGGCCCATTCCGCATATTTCCGATAGTGACTCCACATCGTGCACGACGATCCTGTTGCGGCCGTAATCGATCAGCCCTTCCTTCCGGAAAGCGCTCATCAGTTTGGATATGGAGACGTTGGTCAATCCGAGCATGTTGCCGATCTCTTCCTGCGTCATCGGCAGACGGATCGTCTTGTCGACGGCGGACTCCCCCAATTGCTGGGCGATGTCGAGGATTCGCAACATAACGAAGGCCAAGCGCCCCCGCGCCGGAAGCTGGCCAAGTGCCACGAGGTGCCGCTGCGTGCGCTGTGTCTGCCGGGAGAGCGTTTCGGACAACCAGACGGACAGGTCTTCATCGGCCGCGCATACGGTTTGCAAAGCATCGATTTCAATTCTGTAGGCATCCACATCCTGCAAGGCGATGGCAGAATAATCATCCACTATGGATTCATCGATCCGACTAAGACCTGCGATGCTTCCGGCCCCCAATATGTCCAGAATCTGAGTGTCGCCTGTCTCGATAGACATTTTCGACACGGCCCAACCTTCGGAGATAAGGTAGATTGCCGTAACGGGACGGCCATCGGCAATGATGGAGCGACCCCTCTCAATATGGACGCGAGAATGTCGGGACAGCCTCAACCCGTCGATAAGAGCCAAGGGTAGCTGGTCCAGGACTGGGTCGGTATAGTTGGATGTTTCTGGGTTAGACATAAGGACGGCCAATCAGGACCAAGGAGTGGGTGATCTGGTCCGTTTAAAGTATATTATCTCATTAATCGTGGAAAACTACAAGTCGCTGAGGTTATCACACCTGATTCAGTTCCGATTCTCATTATGCGAAACGGTTGCCTTCAGGGAGAGTCTGCTCTCCTGCACCACCAGAATCCGTTGTCGCGTCATCCTTCAAAGCCGGCGAGCTTGTCATTTCTGCAGAGTTGGCCTCTTCGCGCATCTTCTCGAACTTGGAACCGTCCGATTGTGTAGCTTTCTGAGCGGGCATTGCGGCCTCCTATATCCGGCTGCCACTTGCGCAGCGCACCACCATTGTCCTTCCTGAAACGCTCTTTGAACCGGCACGGTTCCGAGAAGACTGGCCTTCGAGCCTGCGATTCTTGATCAGAGGTAATCTTTTAGAGTTAGCCTCGCTTTCGATTGAACCTCGTTCACTGGACATTCGTTGAAGGCACCGAGGGGAGTCTGGTCCACTCATGCACGCGCTGCGATAGCGCGGGAAAAAGCAGGTGAGCCATGGTGGATGTCAAGGCCAAGCAAGAGGTAGTCGACATCGCCCAGACGAGTGTCCAACCCTGTCTTGTTCGCAAACTGTCGCACTATGTCAGCTTGAACGACACCGAGCTTTCCACTCTGGATGCCCTTCAATCCCAGGAACGAACTTTCGTCCGGGACGAGCTTCTCTTCACGGTCGGAGACAATAACCAAGACCTTTACATTGTTCAGGAAGGGTGGCTGTTCAACTATATCGACACGCCCGACGGGCGCCGGCAGATCGTCAACATCTATCACCCTGGCGACATCATCGGCTTTCCGGACGTTGCTCTTCCGGAACGCACCACCAACCTGTTTGCCGTTGAAAAGGGGTCCATCTGCCCCTTTCCCAAGGAAGGCATGGGGCTTGTCTTCGAACACTGCCCGAGGCTGGCGGCGCTATTGCTGACCATAGCGCTGCGTGAGGAGACTATCCTCATCGACCGCCTTCGCATCTTTTCGAGAATGAGCGCACGGAGCCGAGTGGCATATCTG
>JBATXP010000260.1:0-13792 GCA_049673465.1 Litorimonas sp. | reverse complement strand
GATGAAAGCGCCCTGTCGCGCCACTTCCGGATCGAGCCGCGCGCCGGCACCGAAAGCGGCACGCTGGCCCTCCTGGAGCCGCTGGACGTGGCGGACGACGCCTATGCCGGGCGCACGGTCGAAGGCGCCACCGTGACCTATACGGGCTGGACCGCCACCAGCGAGGACGGAACCGTCACGGCCGACACCGTCCAGCTGATCGGGCTGCACGACACGGAGGACGGGCCGAGCGCGGACAAGATCGTCGTGAACGGCATGACGATCACGTCGGACGCGCTGGACGAGGACGGGGAGCCCAGCCAGGTGGAGGCCAGCATCGACACGCTGGTGCTGGTGGACCCGTCGCCCGCCCTGTTCGCGGACATGGTCGAGGTCATGACCGCGCGCGACGGCGGAACGGACACGGCCGAAGGGCTGGTCGGCCAGCAGCAGTTCCGCGCCCTGCAGATCGAAAGCTTCGCCGCAAACGTCACCGGGGCGGAAGGCTCCGGCGACATTGCCGTGGCACAGGTCATCGTCGGCAACGACCGGGAGACCGAACGCCTCGACATGGTGGTCGAAAGCGTCGCCTTCGACTGGAGCGGGCAGACGCCCGGCGGCGAGGACGACCCGGTCGAGCTCGCCATGGACGGGCTGACCGTGCTGGAGTTCGACACGTCCAGCTTCGAAAAAGAGACCGCGATGGGTTCGCAGATGGCGCTGGCCAACCTGTTTAACCCGACATCCCTCATGCCCTACCGTCAGGTGGATCTGGGAGAGATGTCGCTGGAAACCCGCCTGTTCGACCTCGCGACGGACGGGTTCGAATCCGACCGGGAGGAAACGGGCACCAAGACGGTGCTGCGATCCGTCCTGTCGCCCATGGTCGTCACCCTCAAGGATCTGGAGGGCACGCCGGTCGCGCCCTATATGGACGTGCTGCGCGACAATGGGCTGGCGGAGCTGACGATGCGCGGCTCCAGCACGACGGAGATCGACGCGCGCGCCGACCGCATGGTCGTCACAGACGCGCTGTTCGACCTCGACGAGGGCTTCCGCACCGACTGCGATTATGCCCTGCAGGGCGTCAATGCCGCCGCCAAAGCGCTGGAGGAGAGTGGCGTGGAGCCGCCCGTGCTGAGCGGCGAGGATCCCGACCTGGAAGCCTATTTCGCCCAGGCCGAACTCTACCAGGCCGCCCAGGCCGAAGCCAACGCCCTGATCCGGATCGAGCGCCTGCGCTGCGATCTGCAGGACGTGCCCGGCAACAGCCTCGTGACGCGCGGCTACGCGGTGGCGGCCGAAGTCACGGGCAAGCCGGTCGCGGTGCTCAAGGGCACGGCCAAGACGGCCATCGCCATGGGGTCCATGATGGCGCCCAGCGCGTTGGAGCGCAATCTGATGGACATGGTCGGCGGTGGCCTGATCGACTTCATCGACACGCCCGGCCAGACCATGACGGTGACGCTCGCCCCGGCGGAGCCGCTGCCCGTCACGGAGCTCATGGCGCTGCAAAGCGGCGAGAAGAGCCTGCAGGAGATCGGCCTCACGGTCGAAGTGAAGGGTCCCGTCGCGTCCGACTAGGTCGAGGGGAAAGGGGGAGACATGATCCGCGAAACGGTTGGACGGCAGCTCGACCACGATCCGAACTTCCGTTGGCGCGGGGAATCCGTGACCCGGATCGAGAACCTGTCCGACATCGCCTTTGCCGTGGCGCTGGGGATGATCATCACGGGCGTGGACGCGCCGCGCAACTTCGATCAGCTGATCGAGTTCCTAGTTTTCGGAATCCCGGCCGCGGCCTGCTTCGCCGTGCTGCTGGGAATCTGGACGGCGCATTATACGTTTTTCCGGCGCTACGGCGTGGCCGACGGGACCATCGTCTTTCTCAATGCGCTCCTGATCTTCCTGATCCTCTACATGGCCTATCCGCTGCGGTTCGCCTTCGACAGCTTCTATTCCTGGATCGTGGGCATGACGACCGGCAACGCCTCCCGGATCATGCAGATCGGCGTCGACAGTTTCGAGGTGTCGGGCTGGATCATCGCCCTGTTCGCGGTGATCTACGGATTGTCGCACATGCTGATCGCCCTGATGTACACCCATGTGATCCGCCGCCGTGCCCTGCTCGCGCTCAGTCCCTATGAACTGGCGCTGACGCGCCAGCAGCACCTGGCGAAGTGGTTGCAGGCGGGGTTGGCCTTCCTGGCGGCCACGCTGGGCTACTATACGAGCCTGAACGGCTTTGCGGGCTTCATCATGTCCTTCAACTTCGTTCCGGCCCTGCTGGCCAAGCGCATCCACAAGGCGGACCCGCTCGACACCGCCCCCGTTTAGAAAGCCGCTCCGACCCATCACGAGTGTGCGGGAATGCCGCTTGAAACCAAGGGCCGCCTTACGCATATGGCAGCCAACCGAAGTTTCCGGAGAGCTCCATGAAAGTCCTCGTCCCGGTCAAGCGCGTGCTTGACTACAACGTCAAGGCCCGGGTCAAGCCCGACCAGAGCGGCGTCGATCTGTCCAACGTCAAGATGAGCATGAACCCGTTCGACGAAATCGCCGTCGAAGAGGCCGTGCGCCTGCAGGAAGGCGGCACCGCCACGGAAACCATCGCCGTCTCCATCGGCCCTGCCAAGGCGCAGGAGACCATCCGCACCGCGCTTGCCATGGGCATGGACCGGGGCGTGCACGTCACCACCGACGAGGATCTGGAGCCGCTGGCCGTCGCCAAGATCCTCAAGGCCGTGGCGGAAGCCGAAGGCGCGGAACTGATCCTCATGGGCAAGCAGGCCATCGACAATGATTACGGCGCGACGGGCGGGATGCTCGCCGCCCTGCTGGACTGGCCGATCGCGCAATATGCCAATACGGTTTCTCCGGGCGAAGGCACGGTCGAGGTCAAGCGCGAAATCGACGGCGGTCTGCAGACGGTGAAGCTCGCCATGCCGGCCGTGGTCACGACGGACCTGCGCCTCAACGAACCGCGCTACGCGTCCCTGCCCAACATCATGAAGGCCAAGCGCAAGCCGATCGAGGCCAAGACGCCGGACGATTTCGGCGTGGACACCAGCCCTCGCCTGACGGTCGTGAAGGTCACCGAGCCCAAGTCGCGCGAGGCCGGAATCAAGGTCGAAGACGTCGCGACCTTGGTCGACAAACTCAAGAATGAAGCGGGAGTCCTCTAAGATGGCCACACTCGTCGTCGCCGAACACAATAATGCGTCGCTCGCCGACGCCACCTCCAAGACGGTCTCCGCCGCCAAGATGCTGGGCGGGGACGTGGACGTCCTCATCGCGGGCAAGGATGCCTCCGCCGCAGCCGACGCGGCCAAGGCCATCGACGGGGTCCGCGCCGTGATCCATGTCGAGCACGAGCTGCTCGCCCGCCACATGCCCGAAGCCATGGAAGCGACCATCGTCGCGCTCATGGACGGTTACGATTCGGTGATGGCGCCCGACACCACGACCCACAAGGCCTACATGCCGCGCGTCGCCGCCAAGCTCGACACGCAGCAGATCAGTTCCGTCACCGGCATCGAGGACGGCGCGTTCGAACGCCCGATCTATGCGGGCAACGCCCTCGCCTATGTGAAGTCCAACGACCCCAAGACCGTCGTCACGGTCCGCACCACCGCCTTCCCGCTCGCGGGCGAGGGCGGCTCGGCGTCTGTCGAGGCCAAGTCGACCGAGATCGGCGACACCAAGTCCGAATTCGTGTCCGAGGAACTGACCAAGTCCGACCGGCCCGAACTGACGGGCGCGAAGATCGTGATCTCCGGCGGTCGCGGCATGGGCTCGGGCGAGAACTTCGCCCTGATCGACACCATCGCCGACAAGCTCGGCGCGGCGGTGGGCGCTTCGCGCGCCGCCGTCGATGCGGGCTACGTTCCCAACGACTACCAGGTCGGCCAGACCGGCAAGGCCGTCGCGCCGGAGCTCTACATCGCCGTGGGCATTAGCGGCGCGATCCAGCACCTCGCCGGCATGAAGGATTCCAAGGTCATCGCCGCCATCAACAAGGACGAGGAAGCGCCGATCTTCCAGGTCGCGGATTACGGCCTCGTCGCGGACCTGTTCAAGGCGCTGCCGGAACTGGAATCCGAGCTGGAGAAGATCGGCTACTAGACCCGTTCCCATCCCATGAACGAAGACGCCCGCCGCAAGGCGGGCTTTTTCATGTCCGGAACGATGTGCCGTCCGCACCGTCTTGGTCGGAATCCGGGGCATGGTCCCCGGCCGCGATCGCCTGGCTCTCCTTTTTCAGCGGCCGGGCGACCGGGCAAACTTCCTGTACGAAACCGTTCAGCGTGTTGGCGAGGCTTTCGGGCCTGAGGGAGTAGTGGATGAACTGGCCGCGCCGCTCCCGCTCCACCAGCCCCGCATTTTCGAGCACGGACAGGTGCTTGCTTAAGGCGGGCTTGGAAATCTCGAAACGCTCCGCGATCTCTCCGGCCGTCATGGACGTGGCGGACAGATAGGCGAGAATGCGCCGACGCGGCAGCGAAGCGAGAGCGGAAAACACCTTGTCCATGCCAGTCCCCGTGAGAGCGCGTCGAATGACGTTCGAAAAATTCGTTTAACCTGTTGACTAAACATCTAACACGAACCATAGGCGCTTAACTAACGAGTTAAATAAGCGCTTCGCGCCCCGATGCAAGGAGAACCCTCATGCTGGCCACCACCTATCTCGCCTATGCCGTCTTTTCCCTCGGCCTCACCCTGTGGGTGGGGCGAACGCTCAACCGCAACGGCAAGATTTTCCTAAACCATCTCTACCCGGACACGCCGCATCTCGTGGATGCGATCAGCAACATGCTGCTGGTGGGCTTCTACCTGATCAATATCGGCTTTGTGGGCTACACGTTGCAGATCGCGGGCGACGGTCCGCAAAGCTGGGCGGAGGTGATCGAGTTCCTCGCCGTGAAGATCGGGCTGATCGCGATCATACTGGGCGTCATGCATTTCGCCCTGATGTTCATCCTGCAACACTATGCCAAGCTGATCTCCCGCGTCGCCAAGGGCCTGCCGCAGCCGTCCGGTCCACCACGCCGCCGCGCCGCCGCCAATCCGTAGCCCGCGCGCTCCGAGAGCTGAAACGCGAAAGCCCGCCGAGAGGCGGGCTTTTTCCATCTTCAAGGGTGCGGAAGACGGTCCGGATCAGGCCACCCGCGCCGCGTCCACGGCCCGACCGGAATAGCTTTCCAGCACGTCCAGCAATTCGGTCTGTTTGACGGGTTTGGTCAGGTAATGAGACATGCCCGCATTGAGGCAGTCCTGCTTGTCGTTCTTCAAGGCATGGCCCGTCAGGGCGATGATCGGGACGGGGGCGTGGACCGCCGTCGCGGCCTCATGCTCGCGGATGCGCTTGGTCGCCTGGAAACCGTCCATGACCGGCATGGAGACGTCCATCAGGATCAGCGGGAAGCGGTCGCCGTCTTCCAGATAGAGGTCGGAGGCGATCTTGCCGTTCTCCGCGAAGACGGGTTCGAACGCGCTATCCGCCAGCATCAGCCGGATCACGTCGCGGTTGAGGGGAAAATCTTCCGCCACGAGGATGTCCTGCTTGCCGCCCGTCGCCGGAACGAAAGCGGGCTCGGCCGGAACGGTGGGGGTGACCGCGCCGTCCAGTCCCGTCGCGGCAGGCGCGAACATTTCCGCATTCATCTCGACCGGTGCGTCCGCCTCGCCGGGCTTGGGCAAATCCGACGCGGAGAGGTCGAGGGCCGCAAGGGCCGCGGCGGCGCTCGCCTCGGCCGGGAGGGGGGCAAGGGCGGGAACGGGCCTGACCTTGACGTCCGCCTTGCCCAGCACGCGGCCCAGCGTTTCGAACAGGCGGCGTTCGCGCACGGGCTTGACCAGATAGCTCTCTATGCCGACCGCGGCCAGCTCCGTGCTGGACACGGACTGGTCGCAGGAAGACAGCATGACCATGGGCGGCACCGCGACCCGGGTCTGCTTGGCCAGCATCGCGGCCAGTTCCCGCCCGTTCACGCCGGGCATGAGATAGTCCAGCAGGATGACGTCGTAGGGCTGCGCGCCGGGCGTTTCCGCCGCGCGCTTGAGCGCCTCGATGGCCTCCACGCCGTTGGCCGCCACGTCGCTGCTCATGCCCCAATTCTTCACCTGGTCCCCCAGAATGGTCTGGTTGATCGCGATGTCGTCGACGATCAGCGCGCGGCGACCGCTCAGCGCGGCGATGTCGAAGGCTTCCGGCTTGGCGTCGGGATCGAGATCCAGCGGGACCTTGACCCCGAAGGTGGACCCTTCGCCGACGACGGAGCGCACGTCGACATGGCCGCCCATCATTTCGGCGATCTTTCTGGTGATGGCGAGGCCGAGGCCCGTGCCGCCATAGACGCGCGTGGTCGATCCGTCGGCCTGGGTGAACTTGTCGAACACGGCCTGCAACTTGTCGGGCGCGATGCCGATGCCCGTATCGGTCACGTCCAGCGTCACCATCGGGCGCGCCGGGTCCGAGGTCGCGTCCACGGCCACGTCGATGCGCACATGGCCTTCGGCGGTGAACTTGATGGCGTTGCCGACCAGGTTGGTCAGGATCTGCCGGATGCGGCCCGCATCGCCGATGAAGTTGACCGGCAGGTCGGGAGCGTAGTTGATGATCAGCTCCAGTCCCTTTTCCTGCGCATTGGTCGCGAGCAGGGCGGTCACGTCGTTGACGGACGATTTCAGGTCGAAGGGCGTGGGATCGAGATGCAGCGCGCCCGCTTCGATCTTGGAGAAGTCCAGAATGTCGTTGATGATGCATAGCAGGGCGCTGGCCGAATTGGTGATGACGTCGACATATTCGCGCTGGCGGTCGTCAATGTCCGACAGGCTGAGCAGTTCCGCCATGCCGAGAATGCCGTTCATGGGCGTGCGGATCTCGTGGCTCATATTGGCCAGGAATTCGCTCTTGGCGACGCTGGCCTGCACGGCCTCGTCCTTGGCGTCCTCGATCTCGCGCTGCTGGCGCTTCTCGCGCTCCATGTCCTTGACGAAGGCGCGCAGGCGGATGGGGCGACCTTCCGCGTCCCGCACGATTTCGGACACCGTGTTGCACCAGCGGGCCACGCCCTTGGCGGTGATGCATCGCAGTTCGAACTCGACACGCGTCTCCCCCTTGGCCAGTCGGGCGAGCGCCGCCTTCATCACCCTTCGGTCCTCCGGGACTATGGCTTGCGTGAAGCCGTGTTGCCGGACGACCGCGCTTTTTTCGGCCCCGAAGTAGCTCTCCAGCGATCGGCTGATCCAGTATTGCTTGGTCCGGAAGTCATACGTCCAGATACCCGACCGTCCCAAGGCAAGGGAGGATTCCAGGAGCTTTTCCGTTTCCACCAGCTCGGTCACGTCGTTGGCGACGGAGATGGTGTATCCGTTATCGAGAACCTGTCGGCAGAACCGATAGGTCGAGCCATCGGCCAGTCGCACCAGGCGCGAACTGCTGCTCTCCCCCTTATTCGTGGTCTCGCGATGTTCGTCCTCGGACAGGGCGTTGCTCTGCATGATCTCCGGCGTCAGCAGGCCCTTTTCGATCATCAACTCGTGCATCCGGCTCAGCGGGTCGCCGGTCTCGATTTCGCCCGGTTCGATCTTCAGTTGCCGCAGCGATGCGTTGCTGAGCAGGCGGTAGCGCATGTCGGGGTCCAGGATGCCCACGCCGACGTCCAGATTGCGGATCACCATGTCCAGCATCTCGGCTTCCATGCCGGCTTCGATCAAGGCGGGCCGTTCCGCCGCGACGTCGTCGGTGAAAGCGCCCTTGGATATGTCGTTCATCGGAGCCTCGTCGTCGCGCCTGTTCCGGTGGCGCCGTGATTGCCGTATCGGGACGGTTTCTGACGAGGAGGCGTTAAGATTTGGCCAAAAAAAGCCGGACGCTCGCAAAGGCGAGGTCCGGCTATAGTCTTCGCAATTCAGTCGGGGAGAGTGACTTGCGGCAAAAAACACAGCAGCGGCAAAAGGGAGGACGTCGCCGTGTGTTGATTCCTATCTAGGCAAAGTCGACGCCGCTTAGAACCGATAGGGCCGCAAACAAGCCATGCTGATTTGCATGGCTTCGGCGACTTTCGGTGCGCCGGACCACGGTTTGGGCGATATCCGCCCGCTGATGCATGACCCTAGTCGATCGAGGGCGACAGCCGGGCGACGCGTTGCAGGAACTCGCGGAAGACCTTGGCCTTGGCGGAGCCGCGCAACTCGCTCGGATAGACGAAATAGAGATCGAAGCTCTCCCCGCGCACCTCCGGCAGGATGCGGACCAGGCGCCGGGTCGCCACGGTCATGTAGTCCGGCAGGCCCGCCAGGCCGATCCCCGCTTCCGCCGCGCGCATGATGCCGTGCAGGTTGTTGATGCTCATGGTCGGCTTGCGCGGGGCCTCGTCCGCGTCTCGGCCCGCCGTCAGCGCCCAGTTGGAGCTCTGCAGCTTGGAGGGCAGGAGATCGCCGAAGGCGACGATGGCATGGTTGTCGAGGTCGCGCGCATCCTTGGGCGCGCCGTGCTCGGTCAGGTAGCCGGGCGAGGCGTAGAGCGACTGGGTGATCTGGCCCAGCTTGCGTTCGATCAGGTCGCCTTGCGTGGACGGCCAGGGCCGCAGGGCGCAGTCCACGTCGAACCCCATCAGGTCGTGCTCGCTATCTTCGAGGATCAGCTGCACCTCGATCTCCGGATAGGCCTTTAGGAACTCCGGCAGGACGGTCGTCAGCCAGTTCGACCCCAGAGAGATGGGCGAACTGACGCGCAGAACGCCCTGCGGCAGTTGCCGGACGTTCTGCACGGTGGCAAGGCTCTTGGCGATGCGGCCGTGGACGTCGGCGGCGGTCTTGAACAGGACCTGGCCCTCTTCCGTCAGCGTCAGGCCGCGCGCGTGACGGTGGAATAGCGGCATGTTCATCCGGTCTTCCAGCGCCGCGATCTGGCGCGACACGGCGGATTGGGAGATACCCAGATCCGTTGCCGCCGCCGTCAGCGACCCCGTCCGCGCGGCGGCGTGGAAGGTCTTGAGTTTGTCCCAGTCGATGGAATCGGGCATGGGGGTTCCTGGCTTTGCGACCGCGTCGGAAGAAACGTGGAAGGCGCAGCCGATCGCCGACCGCGCGTGAGTGGGTTTCCGCGCCTCGCTACGCGACGAGTTTCATCTTGACGCCCAGCGCTTCCACCACCTTCAGGATCGTGTCCAGACGGGGTTTGCTTCGACCGTCGGTCAATCGGTAGAGAGCGGGACGCTTCATCCCCGTCCGTTCCGACATCTCCGTCATGCCCACGGCCTTGGCGGCATAGCCGACGCAGCGGGCGAAATGTTTGGTATCGCCGGTTTCCAGAGCCTCCTGGAGGAACAGGGCGATGTCGTCGGCGGAAGAGGATTCCAGGAGGCCGACGACGAGTTGCTCGTGCGGCACGGGCCGCAGGTCGGGATCCTTGATCGGGTAAGACACGCTGTTTCTCCTCAAAGCCGGGCCGCTAGCTGGCGCGCCGTGGCGATGTCCTTGTCCTGGCGCCGTTTCGTGCCCCCACCCAAGAGCAGCACGACTGTCCCGTCCATCCGCTTCGCATAGTAGACCCGGTATCCGGGACCGAAATCCAGCCGCAGTTCGAAGACGCCGCCACCGACCGACTTCCAGTCGCCGAAATTTCCGTCCTCGATCCTGGCGACGCGTCCCACGATCCGAAGCGCGTGCTTGCGGTCCTTCAGGCCGTCGATCCAGTCGGCATATGGCCTGAGAGCAAGGACCTGCACGGCAGAAGAGTAGCAGACGCCCGAGATCGGAGCAATGGTTTCTACAAGAAACTAACAGTTTCGCGCGGGCCTATTCCGCCGCGTCGACCGCGGCCGTGAGCTGTTCGAGCTCCTCGGTGCGGGACTCGATGTCGCTGACCAGTTTCTCCGCCACATTGGCTTCCGCGCCCGCATTGCCCAGCGCCTCGCGCGCGGCGAGCCACTTCTCGGCCTCCAGTGCGGCCATGCAGCCCAGCCCGGCGGCCGTCACGGCCTGGCGGTAGGTCTCGTCCGACACGTCCCCGGCGGCGAACACGCCCGGCACGTTGGTGCGCGTGCTGTCCGGCGCGCTGATGATGTAGCCGCCCTCGTTCATTTCCACATGACCCTGGAAGATTTCCGTCGCGGGCTTGTGGCCGATGGCGACGAACACGCCGTGGGTCGGCAGGATGCGCTCCTCGCCCGTCTTGGCGTGTCGGAGCCGCGCGCCGGTGACGTTGGGCATGGGCTTCAGGTCGCCGACGATCTCCTCCAGCGTCGTGTCCCAGAGGATCTCGACATTGTCCTTGCCGAAGAGCCGCTCCTGCAGGATCTTCTCCGCGCGGAGGCTGTCGCGGCGGTGGACCAGCGTCACCTTGCTGGCGAGACCGGACAGGTAGAGCGCTTCCTCCACCGCCGTATTGCCGCCGCCGACGACCACGACCTCCTTGCCGCGGTAGAAGAACCCGTCGCAGGTCGCGCACGCGCTGACCCCGAATCCGCCAAAGGTCTCCTCAGACGGCAGGCCCAGCCACTTGGCCTGAGCGCCGGTCGCGATGACGATGGCGTCGGCCGTGTAGGTGCGCCCGCTATCGCCGGTCGCCACGAAGGGATGGCCCGAGAAATCCACGTCGATGATCATGTCCTCGTAGAATTCCGTCCCGAACTTCAGCGCGTGTTCCTTGAACTTCTCCATCAGCTCCGGACCCATGACCTCCGGAAAGCCGGGATAGTTCTCCACATCGGTCGTGATGGTCAGCTGCCCGCCCGGCTGCAGCCCCGCCACGATGGCGGGCTTCAACAGGGCGCGCGCCGCATAGACGGCGGCCGTATAGCCGGCCGGGCCGGAACCGATGATGAGAACGGGATGATGGACGGTGTCGGACATGGCCTCAAGGTAAGGGCGCGGGGCGGAGCCCGCAACCGGACTCGCCGCGCTCGGGCTCACCTTCCTGTGAGTGTTTAGCCTGTGAGTGTTTGGCCTGTAGTGATTGCGTGGGCGGGGATGGGCAGTCTCTCAGGCCGACGGCTTCGTTTTCGCCGCCTCGGACCTCATCCGCTCCAATACGACGCCGGCCACCCGGTCCGTCTCGTCCAGCGGTGGATAGTCGGCTACGTCCAGCGTGCCGTTAAAGGGGCGGACGCCGCAGCGGGTTTCGAGCCTGTGGTAGAGCTGGGCGAACTTTCCCGGCGTCCCGCTCATGGGCAGGCGGTAGGTCGGCTTTCCGGTCGCGCAAGCCTCCGTGAGCATGTTGGTGCTGTCTTCCGTGACCAGAATGACGTCTGCCCCGCCGAGAAAAGCGAAATAGGGATTGGGACCGTTGCTGTCGGGCCCGTGCAGCCAGATGGCCGGATGATCGACCGCGTAGGTCTGCCACGCGTCCAAAGCTGCATCCGGCGTCCGGCGCGACGCGGTGACCATGAGGCTGTAGCCTTGCCGGGTCAGCTCGCGCGCGGCCTGCAACTGATGGGTCACATCCTCCCGGCTCATGGAGCGCGTTTTGCTCGTCCCGCCCAGAAGAATCGCGGCGCGCGGCAGGGGAAGACCACCCAGCCTCTCGGCATGGCCCAGCGTTTCCGCGACGATCCGGTCGCGCGTGATGCGGTTGGGCGATCCGATCATCGTTTCCACGAACGGCCCGCTCAGCCCGTCATGCTCCGGGGCGACCACCAGGTCGAAACGCGACGGCTCGGTGCGCGGGTCCTGGACGTAGACCGTGAAAGCGGGCGAGCCCGAACGCCGCAACCCGATCAGGGGCGCCACGGCCTGGCGCCCGCAACCGATCACGAGGTCCGCCTCCGGCAGACCGGAGCCGGAGCGGGACAGGAGCTGGAGCGAGGGGGGCAAGGCGGCGAAGGCCGGCCGGTGGGAGAGGAGATGGGTGGCGAGGCTCGCCGTTTCGCCCTCGCGCTCATGGTGGCGGGCGACCGCTTCGGCCAGTCCCAGGGCCTGGTTCTCGATCCCGCGACGACCGTCGGAGACGACCAGGATGCGCATGGCGTGCGGGCTCCCTTGGGCCCTCTAGCCGTCGTAGCCGATCTCCAGGATCTCGTAGCCCTTGGCGCCGCCGGGCGCGATGACTTCGAACACGTCGCCGACTTCCTTGCCCATCATGGCGCGGGCGATCGGGCTGGTATTGGACACTTTGCCGTTCTTGACGCTGGCCTCGTCCTCTCCGACGATGGTGTACTGGGCTTCCTCGTCCGTATCCTCGTTGACGATCTTCACGGTCGCCCCGAAGGTGACCTTGTCGCCGCTCAGCTTGGAGGTGTCGATCACCTGGGCCAGGGACAGCTTGGATTCCAACTCCTGGATGCGGCCCTCGATGAAACCCTGCTTTTCCTTGGCGGCGTGATATTCCGCATTCTCCGACAAATCGCCATGGTCGCGCGCCACCGCGATCGCCTGGATGATCTCCGGGCGCTCCACCGTCTTGAGGGTCTTCAATTCGTCTTCCAGCGCGGCGTGCCCGGCGGGAGTCATCGGAAATTTCTGCATGGATGTCGATTCCGCATCGGTGTCGGTTGGCGCGCCCGGTCGGGCCGGACACGCATAAGCGCAAGATACCTAGAGCCTTTGCAAATCGAATCAAGAGCTTGCGGTCCGAATCTCGCTTCGGGATGGTCAATTATCGATTTTCAATAAAGTTTAACTTTCATAACGACATATGTCGTTGTATGCCTCAGGGGTCATCCATCGCAGTGCCATGCGGCGGGAGGCGCATCGAGAGTGAACAAAGGAGACACACATGACCCATTCCACGACACATGCCACAGCGAGCCGTTCCGGACGATCGTCCGCCAGGATCGGGGGCGTCGTTCTGGCGGGTCTCGCCGCGCTGGGACTGTTCCTGCCGTCCGCCGCCGCGGAAGCTGAGAGGATCGACGTGAGCGTGAGCTATATGGGCGAACGCGTGGAGTTTTCGGTCCCAGTCGGCGCGCTCGAGACCGAGCCCATGATGGACAAGCTCTATCAGGCGCTGGAACGCCGGGCGGATGCGGCCTGCCGCCGGACGATTCCGGGCCGGATCGGACGGAGCATTCCCGTCGATCGCTGCATGGCGCGGCTGATGGACGGATTCGTCGAGGATATCGGGCATGAAGGCCTCAGCGCGCGTCACGCCGCGCAGACGGCCTGAAAAGCGAAGCGGCGGGAGTGCCACCCCGCCGCTTCATGTTCGAGCCCATTCTTCGAAAGGAGACGAGAAAAAGAGACGAACGGGTCGTATCTGAAAATTTCGCAACGAAGAGTCAAGGTTGTCGCCGCGTCGCGCCCCTCCGGCTGGCGGATCGCCCTCGAGCCGAATTTGGCTCCGAGTTGAAGATGGGGGTGCGCCTGCTAAGACGCGGCCCATGTCCATCCCGCTTTCTCTTCCCGGATTCCGCCTGGGCCACGCGCACGATGCGGGCGTGCGGACCGGCGTCAGCGTCATCCTGCCCGACGCGCCCGCGCCCTGCGCGGTGGATGTGCGCGGCGGCGGTCCCGGCACGCGGGAAACCGACACGCTGGCCTTTGGCGGGCTGATCGAACGCGTCCACGCCGTGGTGCTGAGCGGAGGCTCGGTCTATGGCCTCGCCGCCGCCGACGCGGTCACGGCGCGCCTGGGTGCGCGGCGGCAGGGCTTCGCGGTTCGCGACGATGCGAACATTCCCGTCTCCCCCATCGTGCCCGCCGCCATCCTGTTCGACAACGCCAATGGGGGCGACAAGAGCTGGGGGGAGACCCCGCCCTTTGCCCGGCTGGGCGGCGAAGCGCTTGAGGCCGCATCGAGCCGAACCGGAGAAGGCCGCCTCGGGGCGGGCTTCGGGGCGATGGCCGGCACCCACCCCGGAGGGTTCGG
>JBATXP010000259.1:0-2311 GCA_049673465.1 Litorimonas sp. | reverse complement strand
CATACGCCTTGAAGTCGCCAAAATACTTCGTGATCGCCGCCGTCAACGTCGTCTTGCCATGGTCAACATGACCAATCGTGCCAATGTTCGCGTGCGGCTTCGTGCGCTCGAACTTTTCCTTCGCCATGAGAGGCTCCTCTTATTTCTGTATCGTTGTGTTGGGGTCGATGGAGGCGCGCTTACGCACCCCCTTGCTTGGAGATGACTTCGTCGGCCACGGCCTGCGGGGTCGCGGCATAGTGGTCGAACACCATGGTGAACTGCGCCCGGCCTTGCGTCTTGGAGCGCAGGTCGTTGACGTAGCCGAACATGTTGGCCAGCGGGACCATGGCGTTCACGACATTGGCGTTACCGCGCATTTCCGTACCCTGGACCATGCCGCGACGGCTGTTCAGATCGCCGATCACGTCGCCCATATATTCGTCGGGCGTCACCACCTCGACCTTCATCATGGGCTCGAGCAGCTTCATCTTGCCTTCGTTCTTGATCTCGCGGAACGCGGCACGGGCCGCGATCTCGAAGGCCATGACGGAGGAGTCGACGTCGTGATAGGCGCCGTCATACAATTCCGCCTTGAAGTCGATGACAGGGAAGCCCGCCAGCAGGCCGCTCTCGGCCATGGTGCGGATGCCCTTCTCGACTCCGGGGATGTATTCCTTCGGCACGTTACCGCCCACGACGGAGTTCTCGAAGACGATGCCTTCGCCCGGCTCCAGCGGCTCGAAGCGCAGTTTGACGCGACCGAACTGACCCGAACCACCCGACTGTTTCTTGTGGGTGTAGTCGATGTCGACAGGCGCGGCGAGCGCTTCGCGGTAGGCGACCTGCGGCTGGCCGATATTGGCTTCCACGCCAAATTCGCGCTTCAGACGATCCACGAGGATGTCGAGGTGCAATTCGCCCATGCCGGCCATGATGGTCTGACCGGATTCGTGGTCGGTGGAGACGCGGAAGGAGGGATCTTCGGCAGCCAGACGCTGCAGGCCGATGCCCAGCTTCTCCTGGTCGGCCTTGGACTTGGGCTCCACGGCGATCTCGATCACGGGATCGGGGAACTCCATGCGCTCCAGGATCACCGGCGCGTTGGTCGCGCAGAGCGTGTCGCCCGTCGTGGTGTTCTTCAGGCCCGCCACGGCGATGATGTCGCCGGCATAGGCTTCCTGAATGTCCTCGCGATCGTTGGAGTGCATCATCATCATCCGGCCCACGCGCTCCTTGTTCTCCTTGACAGAGTTCAGCAGCGTCGTGCCCTGCTCCAGCTTGCCGGAGTAGATGCGACAGAAGGTCAGCGTACCCACGAACTTGTCGTTCATGATCTTGAAGGCCAGCATGGAGAGCGGCTCGCTATCGTCGGCCGGACGGGTCGTTTCCTCGCCCGTCTTGGCGTCGATGCCCTTGATGGCCGGAATGTCGAGCGGGCTCGGCAGGTAGGCCACGACGGCGTCGAGCAGGGGCTGGACGCCCTTGTTCTTGAACGCCGTGCCGCAGAAGACGGGGACCACCTTGTTGGCGATAGTCGCGGCGCGAACCAGACGCTGGATGGTGTCCACGTCGGGCATGGTGCCTTCGAAATAGGCTTCCATCACCTCGTCATCCATCTCGGCGACGGCTTCGATCAGGGCGGTGCGGTACTCCTCGACCTTGTCCTTCATGTCCTCGGGCACGTCGATCGTGTCGTAGGCTTCGCCCAGCTTGGACTCTTCGGACCAGACATAGGCCACGTTCTTGACCAGATCGACCACGCCCTGGAAGTGATCTTCCGCGCCGATCGGCAGCTGCATTTCCAGCGCATTGCCGCCCAGCCGGTCCTTCACGGACTGCACCGAATTGTAGAAGCTCGCGCCGATCTTATCCATCTTGTTGATGAAGATCATGCGCGGGACGTTGTACTTGTCGGCCTGGCGCCAGACGGTCTCGGTTTGCGGCTCGACGCCCGCATTGGCGTCCAGCAGCGCGACCGCGCCGTCGAGCACGCGAAGGGAGCGCTCGACTTCGATGGTGAAGTCCACGTGTCCGGGCGTGTCGATGATGTTCAGGCGCTTGCCGGCCCAGAAACACGTCGTGGCGGCGGACGTGATCGTGATGCCGCGCTCCTGCTCCTGCTCCATCCAGTCCATCGTGGCCGCGCCGTCATGGACTTCCGCGATCTTGTGGTTTTTGCCGGTATAGTAGAGGATCCGCTCCGTGCAGGTCGTCTTGCCCGCATCGATGTGGGCCATGATGCCGAAGTTGCGGTAGTCCTTGAGGTCGTATTCGCGTGCCATCTCAGGCTCCTCGAAAGTGGGATGTGTGGGAAGAGACGAGCCGGGAT
>JBATXP010000258.1:0-3703 GCA_049673465.1 Litorimonas sp. | reverse complement strand
CATCACCCTGTCGCAGCTCGACGCGGACGACTTCGTCTTCGCAGGCGACACAATCGCCTAGCTATATAGTCCTGGGAAGGGATGGCATTGGTTTACGGATCGATCCATCACGGAGGAAGGCCCGATGGGACAGGTTTTACACGAGTGCGCCACGACGATGCGCGCGGTTAGAACCAATACAGCGATCTCCGTCTTCGATCTCGGAGCTCGCCGAGCCGTACGGGATGGGTCAGAATAGCGTCCGCAAGTGGCGCGCTCGCAAGAGCGTGGAGGATGCGCCCATGAGACCGAAGTCCATACGCTCGACAAGCTTGTCTCCAGAAGAAGAAGCCGCATGTGTGGACTTTCCGACGACATGCGCTGTTACACTCGACGACTGCCTCTATGCGCCGCAGGTTACGATCTGAGCACCTGACGCGATCCAGTCTGTACCGTCGGCTCAAACGCCATGGCCTCTCTCGCCTGCCGGACGTGAGAGAGGCTGAGCCGAAGAAAAACTCCAACCCATACCCGATCGGCTACGTCCACATCGACATTGCCGAAGTCCGCACGAACGATATGCAAGCTGCACATATTCGTGGCGATTGACCGGACGTCGAAGTTTGGGGATCAAAAAGCCGGACAAACAAGCCCGAACATTTCAAACACGATCCGACCCATCACTTCCAGGGACTGAACGGCTAGGTCGAGAACCGCAGGGTCGGGTCGGGTCCGTACTTGTTGTCGCCCGGCGTTCCGGGGCGAACGAACCAGACGAACTCCACCAAGGCCAGGAGCGGGACGAACCCGTTCGCGACCACGAAGAAGAGGTGCAGCCACCCTGGCAGGTTCATGTCGTGGAAGCGCCGCCAGGACAGGGCTAGGTCCGGCACGAAGGTCAACAAGGCGAAGACGACGAGAAAGACCAGCGAGAACTTGGCCAGGGACGACATGTCGTCCAGCGATAGCGGGAAGCGGCTCTGCGCGGCCACGTCGCCCTGGGAGACCAGACCCAGCCAGTCGGACAGGGCCTGGGCGCCTTCGGCCCCGAGCGACCCCACGAAGAGATACAGCCAGAACAGGTTGACCGTGAAGACGAGCAACCGCGTCCACCAATAGTCCGACCGGCTGGACCGTCCCCGGAAGTCGAAACCGCGCCGGATCCAGTCGTAGAGGGCGATGCGAGGCGGGGTCATGCGTAGCGGTCCCCGTAAGGCTCGTCCTCGAAATCGTATTTCGGGCTGGGACCGTAGCGGTTGGGCTCGGGATCGGAGTCGGTGGCCAGCTGGACGATGACGAACACCAGGGAAACGAAGAAGGCGACCAGCCCGGACAGAACGACCACCAAGGCGGCGACCCCCTCCCCTTCGAACCCCATGACGGCGAGACCCGCCACCATCCAGATCAGGGTGGCGTAAGGCAGCAGCAGCCACAGGCCCGACCGCCCCACGTCGTGCATCCGCCGCCATCCGGCCGACAGGGTCGGAATGAACACGATCAAGGCGAACAGGGACGCGAAGGGCGAGACATCGTCCGCAACGACGTCCAGGCCGAAGAAGATGGCGTCGGGTACGGTCAAGACCAGCTGTCCAAGGAAACCGAACAGGACGAACCACCAATATTCCGCCCGCTGCGCCCGACCCGAGAAACGGAAATAATTCCGGAAACCGAGCCGTATGGCCTCCGCGAATCCGACATGACGTTCGTCCATCATCCCTCCTCCCCGCCGAAGCGCTCGGCCCAGGCTTCCACGTCCGCATTCTCGATCTTGGCGAACAGCACGTCCGGGGCGCTGACCGCGTGACCAACGGGCAGGCCGTTCGCCCAGCCGTCGAGGCTCCAGCTTCGGCGGTCGTCAGGCACGCCGAGCGCGTCCAAGATCTTCGCCGCCGCCTGCGGAATTACGGGCTGAGCGATGATTCCAAACAGGGCAGCGAGGTTGAGGCCCATGCGCACGCCCACGGCGGCCTGGTCAACATCCGTCTTGTAGTGCGTCCAGGGCGCGGCACGGGTGAGATATTCGTTACCCGCTGCCCAGATGGCCCGCATCTCCGCCAGTGCCTTGCGGAACTCGCGCGCGTCGAAATGAGCCATCATCAGCGGCAATCGACGGCTGACCTCGTCCATCACCCACTGCTCGTGGCCACCCAACACACCGCCATCCGGGACCCGGCCGTCGAACTTGGAACCCGCATATTTGGTGATGCGGTTGACGAAATTGCCCAGAACGTTGGCGAGGTCGCTGTTCACGCTGGCCTGGAACTCCGCCCAGGTGAAGGCCGCGTCGCTGCTTTCCGGGGCGTTGGCCATGAGATGCCAGCGCCAGCAGTCGCTGGGGGCCAGCTCGATCGCCTGGTCCATGAACACGCCGCGCTTCTGGCTCGTGGAGAACTTGCCGCCATACCAGGTCACCCAGTTGAACGCCTTGAGCGTGTCGACCAGCTTCCACGGCTCGCCCGATCCCATCAGCGTCGTGGGGAAGGACAGCGTGTGGAAAGCGACATTGTCCTTGCCCATGAACTGGACATACTGAACCTCGTCCGCGCCCGCATCGGTCCGCCACCAGGGTTTCCAGTCGCCCCCGGTCGCCTCCGCCCAGTCGCGCGTCGCGCCGATATAGGCAATGGGCGCGTCGAACCAGACATAGTAGACCTTGCCCTCGAAGCCCTCGCGCGGGTTGCCGTCCACGTCCACCACCGGAATGCCCCAGTCGAGATCGCGCGTGATGGACCGGTCGCGCAGACCCTCGTCCAGCCATTTCAGCGCGATCGAGGTCGCCAGGGGCGGCCAGCTGGTCTGCCCGTCGACCCAGTCGCGGAGCTTTTCGCTCATTTTCGACTGTTTCAGATACAGATGTTCCGTCTCGCGGATCTCCACATCGTGTGAACCCGACACGGCGCTGTAGGGGTCTATCAGGTCGACTGGGTCGAGCAGCTTGCCGCAATTGTCGCACTGGTCGCCGCGCGCCGCCTCGAACCCGCAATTGGGGCAGGTCCCCTCGACATAGCGGTCCGGCAGGTAGCGCCCGTCCGCCCGGCTATAGACCTGTTTGGAGGTGCGGGCCTCGATCAGCCCGTTGCGCTCCAGCACGCTGGAGAGATGCTGCGTCAGTTCGGCCGTGGCCGCGCCGGAACTGCGCCCGAACCAGTCATAGGACAGATCGAACGCCTCGCCGGCGGACCTTTGCGCCTCGTACATGGCGTCGCAATAGTCCGCCACGCTCAGCCCCGCCGCGTTCGCGGCCAGCTCGGCCGGCGTGCCGTGCTCGTCGGTCGCGCAGACATAGAGCACGTCTCGCCCGCGCAGGCGCTGCACCCGCGCATAGACGTCCGCCGGCAACATCGACCCGGCCAGATTGCCGAGATGCTTGACACCGTTGATGTAGGGCAGCGCGCTGGTGATCAGAACGCGGCTTCCGCCGGAAGACGGGCCAGGTCCGGCATCGCTCATGGAAGTCTCATTCATAAGGCGAGCCTCTATGCAGGGCGGCCCGCTACCGCAAGAGAGCGGAGGCCGACAGCGCAGCCGGGACGAGGGTCGCGGCGGGCGCGTCCCCGGGAGGCTCGATACCTCCCGACAGGCTCGTGGCGAGCACGGCCAGCGCGATCAGCGCCGCATTGTAGATTGCGTGGAACCCCATCACCGCGCCGAGCCCGAAGCGCATGCGTACATAGGCGAACACGCCCCCGGCGAGAAATTGCGGCAAGACGGCCAGGAACAGGAT
>JBATXP010000257.1:0-2914 GCA_049673465.1 Litorimonas sp. | reverse complement strand
GTGGAAACGCTGGGCGGGCGGCACCTGTCGGGGCTGGCGGACAATCTGTCGGCGGCGCTGGCGGCGCGGGCCAAGCGGCGGGGTTTCGATCAGACCGACATCGCCAAGGACGATACCAGCTTCGCCGAGGCCATCGGCCTCTATGCGCGCGAACGTCTCTCGGGCCGCCCCCTGCCGGACACGACCAAGGGCATCATGGACGCGTGGGGGGATGAGATCGCGCAGCGCAGCCAGGGACGGATCAAGGCGCTACTGGAGCACATCAACGATCAGGACATGTTCGGCCGCCAGGTCAACGACTTCATCGCCGACCTGACGCTGGACCGCGACGAGGGCGATCCGGAAGCGGAAGAGGACCAGGACGAGGAAAGCCAGCAGGACGAAGAGCAGGAACAGGAAGACCAGTCCGCCGACGCCCCCAATGAGGAGCAGCAGGGCCAGACCGAAGTGTCCGACGCCGACGCGCTGGAAGACGAAAGCGAGGACGCGCAGGACATCGTCGACGCCGAGAACATCGACGGCGAGAGCGACGATGCGGAGCAGACGCCCGACGCCCCCTCCCAGCGCCCACAACCGCGCAACAGCCCGGATGCCTACCGCGTCTATACGACCAAGCACGACGAGATCGTCAAGGCGGAGGAGCTCTGCCCCGTGGAGGAGCTGGAACGGCTGCGCGGCTATCTGGACGGGCACATGGCGGGGCTGTCCTCCGTCATTTCCCGCCTCGCCAACCGGCTGCAGCGCCGCCTTCAGGCACAGCAGCAGCGCTCCTGGACCTTCGATCTGGAGGAAGGGATGCTCGACACGGCGCGGCTGTCGCGCGTCATCATCGACCCGCTGTCCAGCCTGACTTTCAAGGAGGAGAAGGAGACGGATTTTCGCGACACGGTGGTCTCGATCCTGATCGACAATTCGGGCTCCATGCGCGGGCGGCCCATCATGGTGGCGGCCGTCTGCGCCGACATCATGGCGCGCACGCTGGAGCGCTGCGGCGTCAAGGCGGAAATTCTCGGGTTTACGACGCGGGCGTGGAAGGGCGGCAAGAGCTTCCAGGACTGGATGGCGGCGGGCAAGCCGAGACCCCATGAGAGCGGCCCCGGTCGCCTCAACGATCTGCGCCATATCGTCTATAAAAGCGCGGACATGCCATGGCGGCGTGCCAAGCGGAACCTCGGCCTGATGATGCGCGAAGGCCTGCTGAAGGAGAACATCGACGGCGAAGCGCTCGACTGGGCCTATCGCCGCCTCATGGCCCGCCCCGAACAACGCCGCATCCTCATGGTCATCAGCGACGGTGCCCCCGTGGACGACGCCACCCAGAGCCAGAACCGCACCGGCCTGCTGGAAGCCCACCTGCGCGAGAAGATCGACATGATCGAGAACCGCTCCGACGTCGAACTCGTCGCCATCGGCATCGGCCACGATGTAACGAGATGGTACGCAAGAGCTGTGACGATCATGGACGTGGAGCAGCTGGGCGGCGCGATGACGGAGCAACTCGCTGGGTTGTTTGATAGAGGTCGCAGCTAGCCCCAAAGCTCTCCCACCAAAAATAGCAACGCGTGCAGGCTTTAGCCGAACACGACGTTCTTCTGTCGCCGTGCGCGATTCCAGCGCGGCGAGCGGAAGCGAAAAATTTGTGTCGCGCCTGTCGTTTCCGTTCGCTAGCTAGCGACAATGGCAAAGCGCAGAAGTTTCAATCTTACTGGCAAAATCTACGCAGTTCTTTCGGCATCGCCTGAAGAGCGGCACACCGCTCGCGATATCGCAAAACAAATACTCCATATGTTTCCGGAGGACTGTGCCGCGAAGAAAGCGCGGGCAAAGGTCGACTTCACAGATTACACATTAGAGGATCAACTCGTTGCCGAAATCGGGTCGCAGAGACTTTCTCTTCTTAAACGGCACGATGACGTTCGAACCGTTGAGACGCGCCCTCGTGAGTTCTACGTCACTGCATCCACCGAGCAAGATGAAGCAGAAGCGCCCACGCTTCATGTGTCGCTAGCCAATTCCGCCCAGAAGGCACTCACCGAACACGATCTCTACCCGAAACTCGGCGAATATCTCTGGTCGGAATCCGACTGCTATGCGATGCGGATCGACGAACGTCGCAGCAAAAACAATCGCGGGCAAAAGGGTAATATGTGGCTCTATCCCGATGTCGTCGGGATGACGAGCCTGTCGCAGGATTGGTCGCGCAACACGGTTGATCTCGCCAAGGAAACCAGGGCGGAGCTGGCCCAACTCTTTTCCTTCGAGGTGAAGCTGACGATCAACAGAGCCAACGTCCGGGAGGTCTTCTTCCAGACATTGAGCAATTCTTCATGGGCACATCAGAGCTATCTTGTCGCGTCGGAAATCAATTCCAAAGCGGTGCCGGAACTCCGCATGTTGTGCGCTTCGCACGGCATCGGCCTTATCCAACTGGACGCGGACGACCCGGCCAACAGCCAGACCCTGATTCCGGCCCAACCCAAACCATCGGTGGACTGGAACCTGCTGGACCGTCTGGCCGTCGAGAACACCGACGCGCGCAAATTCGTCAAGGCCGTTTGGGACTTCTACCGCACAGGCGACACGTCGGTCAGGGCGTGGGACCTAACGCCAGAGGAGGATGCGGACTGATCTGACCGCGCCCTCCCAGAAACCAAATCCCGCCTCCACGCGTTCACCCCCTTGAACCCACCCATTGGAGACATCCCGTGATCGATACCATCCTGTCCGCCCTCACTTCCCGCAATCGCAACGGCGTGATGGATGCGCTGAGCCAGGTGTCGAGCGTGGTGCGCGACGACAAGACGTTGGGCGCGTGGCTGGGCCAGTCCCTGTCGGCGGCCAAGGCGAGCGGGTTGAGCCAATCACAATTGCGGTCGGCCTTGCGCACGGCAAAGCGCAGTGCGCGGGGCACGGC
>JBATXP010000256.1:0-2882 GCA_049673465.1 Litorimonas sp. | reverse complement strand
GGTCCCGCGTGGACCCGCAATAGATCGTCCCTTTCTTGCGGTTGACCATGATGTAGAACCACCCACCCGGCATGGCCGCACCTTGTGGGAGATGGGCAGGCCGATCAAGTCGGCCTGAGCGGGAGGGGAGGGAACGTTGTGCAGGATACGTTATGCCTGCCGATGGAGGCAAAGCACTCCTGCCCAACCCCAGTCCGCTCCCGACGGCTTGACCGGCGGGTCCATCTCCCAGCGCTGTCGGTCGTGGGTGACGGCGCCTATGCCCCCTATCCCTTGATCTCGAAGCTCAACCCCGCCTGCGCCTCCAGCCGCTCGATCAGCGCGTCGCCCATCGCGGGGGCGGGGGTGTAGACGCCGCCGGGGGTGGTCTGGCGGTCGACGTCGCGGGTCAGGGTGAGGGCGGCTTCGGAGATCATCTTGGAGGTGGAGCCGTAGCCGGGGTCGCGATCGCCCGTGACGACGGCGATCATGGCGTCGTCGCCGGACCCCCCGTAGAAGGCGATCTCGTAGAAGCCGTTATCGCGCTCTTCCTTGGTGGGACCTTCGCCGGGTTTGGGCGGGGTTTCGCCGAACGGGTCGGCTTGGGCCACGAACTCGGCGATCTGCTTGCCCTTTTCGCCGGGGCCGGTGAACATCATCTCGTCATAGGTGAAGTCCTCGCCGTAAGCGTGGTCCATCAGCGCGTTGGAGCGGTGGATGTTCTTGGTGTTGATCGCGGCCATGATGAAGGGGGCGGACCAGCTGCCGAGGTCCGGCTCCTCGATGGGCTTGTGTCCGGTGGGCTGTTTCGGCCCTCGGAAGCCGCCCGACAGGCTGAACGGGTCTTTGAGCCAGTCGAGAATGTGCGGCTCCTTCTTGGCGCGCACGAGCGTCTGGCCGAGGCTGGCCGCCGTGCCACCGCTGAACTTGCCTTCCATCTTGCGCACGCGGCCCCGGACCTGGGCGAACGGCTTGCCGCGTTGGGCTTTCGCCTTCTGCTGCAAGTGGTAGACGCCGAGATCGAACGGAATGGAATCGAAGCCACAGGAATGGACGATGCGCGCCCCGCTGTCCCGGGCGACCGCGTCGTAGCGGTCGATCATGTCGCGCATCCAGGCGGGCTCGCCAGACAGGTCGACATAGTCCGTGCCCGTCTCCGCGCAGGCCTTGATCAGCGGTTCGCCATAGAGCTGGTAGGGGCCGACCGTGGTGAGGACGCAGGCGGTCTTCTCGCACATGGCGCGTAAGGATTCGGGGTCGGAGGAGTCCGCGACGATCAGGTCGACGCTGTCCGGCAGGCCCATCTCGCCGCGCACCGCGCGAAGCTTGTCCTCCGACCGGCCGGCCATGGCCCAGGACAGGCCGTCCCCATATTGGGCGTGGAGATATTCGGCGACGAGGCGGCCCGTATAGCCGGACGCGCCGTAGACGACGATTTCATAGGGGCGGTCGGTCATGGGAGGATCCTCAAGGGGTGAAGGCGCGGTAGCCGAGATCCGGCGACAGCAGGGAGGTGATGTAGAGGCGATCGCCCACCGCGACCGCGCCCGTCGGGGTCAGGTAGGCGCCGTTGGGGTCGTGCCAGGTGCGAAGAATCTTCCCGTCCGCGTCGATCTGCAGGATCAGCCCGTAGGGTTGGGCCTGCGGGCGGAAGGCGGCGGGCAGGCGCATGGCGATCTTGCGCGCCAGCACGTTGCCGCTATTGTCGTCCAGCCATCTGGACCGCGGCGAGACGATGCCGACGAAGAAGGTGGCGCGGCCGTCGGGCGTGGCGGGCCCGCGATTGATGTTGTCGGGAAAGCCGGGAAGATTGTCGATCAGCACGTCCTGCGCGCCCGAGGCCGGGTCGATCTTCAGGATCCGGTAGCGGCCGGTCTCGGCCATCAGCACGTCGCCGTCCGGGGCCATGGCCACGCCGTTGGAGAAGACGAACCCGTCCGCGACCGTGCGCGTCCGCCGCGTCGCCGGATCGAAGGCGAGCAGGCGGCCCGTGCCCGCGCTTTCCATGATTTCCAGCAGGCTTGCATCGAGGGTGGAGCCGTGGTCTTTCGCGCCGAACCGGGTGGAGGCGTCGGAAAAGTAGATCGTGCCGTCCGCCGCAATGTCCAGATCGTCGGCATAGAGGATCGGGGTCCCGTCCACCGCGTTCGTCAGCACCTCGACCGCGCCGTCCATCCCGACGGCGAGGAGGCCCTTATGCGCGTCCGCCACGATCAGGCGGCCCGAGGTCGGGTCCATCTCCAGCCCCAGCGGCACGCCGCCCGTCTCCGCCAGCCCGTCGACCGCGCCGGTCGCCGGATCGACGGACAGGATGAGCCCGTCCTGCGTCGCCGTCAGCAGGCGGCCGTCCGGCAGGGCCACGATGTCTTCGGGCCCGTGATGGGGGGCGAGGTCGATCCGCTCCAGATTGGCGAGGGCGCGGTTGGGGGCGAAGTCGCCCGTATAGCCTTTATCTTCCGGGGCGTCCCAGGCGACCGGGTCGATCGGAACGGGGGCCAGCAGCAGGTAGGCGACGGCCGCCGCGACCAGCGCGAGGAGAACGATCAGCGCTTTCTTCATGGACGCCCTCTAGCAGCGGGGCGGGCAGGTCCGCAACGCGAACGCGAAACCCATCGCGAGCGGGATGGTCGCCCCTCCCCGATCGCACTAAAGATGACGCAGCGCTCATGCGGAGTTCACGTCGCCTTCAGGTGGCAGGCGCGATGGGGGCGGCCAAGGAGATCTCCATGTTCGCGTCCGCTTCCAAGTCCGTTCTCGCCGCCGTCGCGGCGCTCGCCCTCTCCGCGCCCGCCATGGCCCAGGACTGCATCACGCCCGAAGAGGGGCAGGCCGTGGTGGCCTACCTCCTGCCGGACCTGGTGCGCCGGGTGGAGGCGCAGTGCCATCCTGCGCTTGGTCCGGAC
>JBATXP010000255.1:0-5472 GCA_049673465.1 Litorimonas sp. | reverse complement strand
CCTCGGCCCGTCCCCAAACCGCGTGCCGCGCCCAAACCGCGTACGGCACCAAGGCCCGAGCCGCAAATCTCGCCGCGCAATCAGCGGCCCATCGGCCGGACGCTGACCTTGCGGGATCGCGCGAATCCGGTCGAGGGGCCGGGTCAGCTCGATCTTTTCCCCGGCGACGGACGGGCGGACGCCGTGGTGGTCGGCGCGGACTGGGACTGCGCGCGCGAGGATCAGTTGCACCTGTTCATCCCGGACGAACGGCTGGAAGCGGCCCGCTTCGACGGGCTGACGCTGATCCTGCGCGACGTGACCCATGATCCGCAGATCGGCCAGACGACCGTCTATGGCGAGCGCCCGCTCTACGTGCCGCCCAACTATATCGAGGGCTTCCTGCTGGCGCGGCGAAATCCGTAGAGTTTCGTCGTAACCCGCCGCGGTCTGGCACCGCCCTTGCAGACCCGTTCCATCAAGACCCGCCGCGATCTCCCACCTCTCGCGTCGGACCCGGACCGGTCGCTTCGCTCCCACAGGCCGACTGGTCCCTTTCGAAAACCCCGCGCCACCCGCGCGGGGTTTTTCTTTTTCCGGCCTTGCCCTAAGGACGGCCCAACCAGACCCCTAATCAGGAGCCGTCCATGCTCTCATCCATCAAGCGCGAAGCCGGCTACCTGTCGGGCATGCTGCGAATGCTGAAGTCGGTGAAGGACGTGGATGCGGGCTCCGACCACCTGCTGGCCGACGAGCTGGAGATGCGGGTCGATGCGTTCGGGTCCAACACCGCCTTCATCGAGGATGAGCGCGAGTGGAGCTATGACGAGATGGAGGACTTCGCCAACCGGGTCGCCGGCTGGTGCGAGGGCAACGGCGTGGCCAAGAACGATACGGTCGCCGTGTTCGTTCGCAACCGGCTGGAATATGTCGCGCTCTGGTTCGGCCTGACCAAGCGGGGCGTGATCCCCGCGCTGATCAACTTCCAGCTGGCGGGCAACGCGCTCGCCCACTGCGTCAATATCAGCGATGCCAGCCATGTCGTCGTGGATGTGGACCTGATCGATGCGTGGAAGAGCGCGCGCGACTATCTGGACGACGGGCTGACGGAATGGGCCGCGTTCGGCGAAGTCCCGAAAGGTCACAAGCGCATCATGAAGTCCTTCGATGCGGCGCTCGCCGACATCGTCCCCAACCGCCCGGCCAAGTCGGTGCGCGAGGGGCTCAAGGCGGGCGGGCAGGGCATGAAGATGTTCACGTCCGGGACGACCGGACTGCCCAAGGCGGCCAAGGTCACGCATGTGCGCGCGCAGAACTATATGCGCGGCCTCGGGGCCGGGGCCAAGGCGGGGCCATCGGACCGCATGATGCTGGTCCTGCCCATGTATCACGCGACCGGCGGGCTGGTCGGCATGGGCGCGGCCATCAGCAATGGCGGTGCGGTGATCGTGCGGCCCAAGTTCAGCGCCTCAACCTTCTGGGACGATGCGGTGAAATACGGTGCGACCATGTTCACCTATGTGGGCGAGCTCTGCCGCTTCCTGCTCTCCACCCCGCCGCACCCGCTGGAGCGCGAGCACAAGATCGACTGGATCATCGGCAACGGCCTGCGCCCGGAAGTCTGGGAGAGCTTCGTGGCCCGGTTCGACATTCCGCACGTGATCGAATTCTACGGCGCGACGGAAGGCAATGTCAGCCTGATCAATCTCGATGGCCCTGTCGGGGCGGTCGGCCGCGTGCCGTCCTACCTGAAATGGAAGTTCAACATCGACATCATCCGCTACGACGTGGAAACGGGCGAGAACCCGCGCGGCTCCGACGGGTTCGCGCTGCGCGCCGATACGGGCGAAGTCGGGGAAGTCATCGGCGAGATCCGGGAGGACGATCCGCGCTTCCGGTTCGACGGCTACGAGACCAAGGAAGCCACTCAGAAAAAGATCCTGCGCGACGTCTTCAAGAAGGGCGATGCGTGGTTCCGCACGGGCGACCTGATGAAGCAGGACGAGCACGGCTACTACTATTTCATGGACCGGGTCGGCGACACGTTCCGCTGGAAGGCGGAGAACGTGGCGACCAACGAGGTGGCCGGCGTCCTGTCCGGTTTCACCGGCATCACCCAGGCCAATGTCTACGGCGTGGAAGTGCCGGGCTATGACGGCCGGGCCGGCATGGCGGCGCTGGTCAGCGAGACCCCGCCGGACCTGGAAGAGTTGAAGACCTATCTCGACCGCGAGCTGCCCCACTATGCGCGGCCCGTCTTCCTGCGGCTCTCCAGCGAGTCCGAGACGACCTCGACCTTCAAGTTCAAGAAGACCAATCTGGTCAAGGCGGGATTCGACCCGGAGCGGATCAGCGAGCCGGTCTATTTCTGCAACCCGCAGACCAAGACCTATGAGCGGGTGGACGCCGAGACGTTCGCCAAGATCAACAAAGGCGAAATCCGGCTTTGAAAACACCGGAAGACATTATCGGGTTCTGGTTTTCCGAAGACTCCAGGCCACGCTGGTTCAAGAGCACGCCCGACTTCGATGCGCGCATTCTGCAGCTCTTCGAGGACACGGCGGAGACTCTCGCCAAGGGACCGTTTCCGTATCCCGAATGGGAAGGAACGCCCGACGCCGCGTTGGCCCTCATCATCGCGCTCGACCAGTTTCCGCGCAATATGTATCGCGGCTCGCGCCGGGCGTTTACCTGGGACGAGCGTAGCCTGGGCGTGTCGGAGCGGATCGTGGAGCGTGGTTGGGACCTGGAGCTTGCCGATCCGGACCACCGCAAGTTCGCCTACATGCCCTTCATGCACGCGGAAGACCTGTCCGCGCAGAACCGCTGCGTGGAGCTGGCCAGCACGCGGCTGAGCGACGAGGGCAGCACGGCGCGCCATGCCGTCGCCCACCGCGACGTGATCGAGCGCTTCGGACGCTTCCCGCACCGCAACGCCGTGCTGGGTCGCGACAGCACGGCGGAAGAGATCGAATTTCTCGAAAACGGTGGCTACGATCCGTCGTGACGGAGCAAAATCTTCCATCCGTCATGGCACAACTGGATTGTGCCATCCCCCTGCTAACGTCTCGCTCTCACGTTAGCGTCCTTGCCAGCCGCATGGATCGCACGGTCGAGCTGTGCGATGACGGAATTGGAAAAATATGGTGAAACAGGTCGGCATTCTGATCTTCGACGATGTGGAGGAACTCGACTTCGTCGGGCCTTGGGAAGTGTTCCAGATGGCCAATGAGGTGGCGCGCCAGCTCGGAAGGGACGAGCCGCTGAGCAATCGCCTGGTCTCGCGCGACGGGCGCGACATCACCGCCGTTAAGGGAATGCGCGTCGGCGCGCACGCGGCGATGGCCGATATCGGGGCGCTGAACGTGGTCTTGGTGCCGGGCGGGGAAGGGACGCGGGCCGTGATGCACGACGAGGAGATCATGGACTGGCTAGGGCGGATCGCGCCGGGCTGCGAGTGGGTGACCTCCGTCTGCACGGGCGCGTTTGTCCTGTCCAAGGCGGGCCTGCTGGACGGTCGCCGCGCCACGACCCATTGGGCCACGTTCGAGGAGTTCCGGGCGCTTGGCTTGCAGGGCGAGCTGGTCGAGGACGTTCGATATGTGCGCGACGGGAACGTCGTGACGGCGGCCGGGGTGAGCGCGGGGATAGACATGTCGCTCTGGCTGGTCGGACAATGGGTCTCTCCGGCCTTTTCGCGGCAGGTCGCCCGCGCCATGCAATATGATCCCGTCCCACCTTACGCCGCCGAGGTTTAGGGCCTAGATAGGCGTTGTGATGAACGCCAAGACCCTCATCGAGCAGCTCTCCGACACGATTTCGGAGCAGGTCTCGAAGCTTGCTCCGGACGATGCCTTTCTCGACCGGTTCCAGGACAATTTCCGCCGCATGACCCGGCGCTTCGACCAGCCCGGACCCGAAGTCCGGGGCGAAGAAGAGTTCCACATCGACGGGATTCCCGTGCAACTCTTCACCCCGTTCGGCCCATTGCCGGACCCGGGCCCGACCCTGATCTACGCCCATGGTGGCGGGTTCGTGACCTGCGACACGGATAGCCATGAGGGCATCATCCGGCGGCTCGCCAACGCCTCGCTCTGTCGCGTGCTCTCGGTCGAATATCGACTCGCGCCCAAACATCCGTTCCCGGCCGGGCCGGACGACGTTAGGACCGTGCTGGACTGGGTGCTGGCGGGCCATGGCCGGTCGCGCGGCATCGACCCGGAACAGATCGCGATCGGCGGCGACAGTGCGGGCGGCAATATGGCCGCCTGGATCGCGCAGAGCTATCGCGACCGGGTGCGCGCCCAGCTGCTGCTCTATCCGCTCATGCAGCTGGAAACCATCAAGCCCGCCAATCCGGGCCCGCAGGACTGGTTGCAGATCGGCACCGTGGCGTTGAAGTTCATCCAGGAACATTATGTCGCCGGGGCGGACCCGCGCGACCCGCGCGTTTCGCCCCTGTTCGAGGAGGACCTGGACGGCCTGCCGCCCGCCTTCGTGCTGACCTGCGGGCTGGACCCGCTTCGCGACGAGGGCAAGCTCTATGCCGACAATATGGAAGCGGCGGGCAATGCGGTCGTCCAGCGCTACGAGAAGACCATGCCGCACGGCTTTCTCAACTTCGCCAAGGCCTTTCCCAAGGCCAATCTCTGCACCATCGAGGCGGGCGAGTTCCTTCGCGCCCAATTCCCGAGCCTGCCGCAAAAGAAAGCCTCGCCATGACCGCGCTCTACTACCATCCGCTGTCCAACCCGTCCCTGTTCCCCCTCTTCGTGGCGGAAGCGACCGGGTTGAAATATGAGCGCAAGATGGTGGACCTGCAGACGCAGGAGCAGAAATCGGACGACTATCTACAGGTCAACCCGTTCGGCCGCGTTCCGGCCATGGTGGACGGCGATCTCGCCATCGGGGAAAGCAGCGCCATCGGCCGCTACCTGGCGCGCAAGACGGATAGCGAAGTCTACTCGTCCGATATCCGCGAAGCCGCCCTGATCGACCAGTGGATGGAGTTCGTCGTCCACCACATCCGCCTCAATACGGGACGCATCTTCTTCAACCGTTTCGTCGCGCCCATGACGGGGCAGGAGCCCGACGAGACCTCGCTCGACCTCGGCATCCGCCTACTCGGCGAAAGCCTGCCGCATCTGGAAGTCGCGCTGGACGGGGACGGGTACCTGCATGGCGACCGGCTGACGCTCGCGGATATCGCCCTCGTCAGCGCGATGGAGTCGCAGCATCTGGGTAAGATCGACCTGAGCGACGCGCCCGTGACGGCGGCGTGGCTGGAGGCGAAGCGCAAGGAGGACTGGTATGTGGCGGTCCATTCGCATTTCGGGGCGGAGTTGGGGATGTGAAGGGAAAGGCGCGCTTCGCGCGGCTGATGTTTCGTCTCCCCCTCCGTCCAGCGTGCTACACGCGACTGGCCACCTCCCCCTGTCCGGGGGCACGGAGCGTCCGCACAAATGTCCCTTTGGACATTTTGCAGCATAGTGC
>JBATXP010000254.1:0-2829 GCA_049673465.1 Litorimonas sp. | reverse complement strand
GGGTCCGCACCGTCAGCTGGAGCGCTTCAGGTCCGGCGCGGTGGCTTCCTCGACGAGGGCCTCCATGGCCGCCTCGACCGTCACGATCTGCTGCCCCTGCGAACCCAGCCGGCGCAGGGCGAGCTTGCCCTCTTCCGCCTCGCGGCGGCCGACCACGGCGATGACGGGAATCTTGCGATCCGCCGACAGCTCGCGGATCTTGTAGTTGATCTTTTCGTTGCGGGTATCGACTTCGGCGCGAAGCCCGGCCGCTTTCAGCTTGGCCACGACCTCTTCGGCATAGTCGTCCGCGTCCGAGGTGATGGTCGCGACCACGACCTGAACGGGGCTGAGCCAGAGCGGGAACTTGCCCGCATAGTTCTCGATCAGAATGCCGAGGAAGCGCTCGAAGCTGCCCAACACGGCACGGTGCAGCATGAGCGGCGCATGCTTCTGGTCGTCCGCACCGATATAGCTGGCGTCGAGCCGTTCGGGCATGTTCGGGTCGAGCTGGATGGTCCCGGCCTGCCATTCGCGACCGATCGCGTCGCGCAGGACGAAGTCGAGCTTCGGCCCGTAAAAGGCCCCGTCGCCTTCGTTGAGCACGACTTCGAGCCCCGACGCGGCGGCGGCCGCTTCCAGCGCGTTTTCCGCCTTGTCCCAATAATCGTCCGAGCCGACGCGCGTGTCCGGACGGGTGGAGAAATTCACCTTCACCTCGTCGAAACCGAGATCGGAATAGACGGATTTCAGCAGCTCGGTGAACGCCTTCACCTCATCCGTGACCTGCTCCAGCGTGCAGAAGATGTGGCCGTCATCCTGGGTGAAACCGCGCACGCGCATCAGCCCGTGCAGCGCGCCGCTCGGTTCGTAGCGGTGGCAGGAGCCGAACTCGGCATAGCGCAGCGGCAGATCCCGGTAGGACTTCATGCCCTGATTGAAGACCTGGATGTGGCACGGACAATTCATCGGCTTGAAGGCCAGCACCTTGTCCTCATCCGCGATCTCAGCGACGAACATGTTCTCGCGATATTTGTCCCAGTGACCGGACTTTTCCCAGAACTTCCGGTCCATCATCTGCGGCGTCTTGATTTCCTGATAGCCATATTCCTTCTGTCGGCGGGCCATATAGCTGCGCAGCACCGTGTAGAGCGTCCAGCCGTTCGGATGCCAGAAGGCCTGGCCCTGCGCCTCCTCCTGGAAATGGAACAGCTCCAGCTGGCGCCCGAGCCGGCGGTGGTCGCGCGCTTCGGCTTCCTCGATCTGTTTGAGATGCGCGTCGAGATCTTCCTGCGTGGCCCAGGCCGTGCCGTAGATGCGCTGTAGCTGCGGATTGTTGCTGTCGCCGCGCCAATAGGCTCCGGCGACCTTCATCAGCTTGAACGCCTTGCCGATCTTGCCCGTGCTGGGCAGGTGCGGGCCGCGGCACAGATCGAACCACTTGCCCTGCTTGTAGACCGTGATCTCCTCGTCTTCCGGCAGGTCCTCGATCAGCTCGACCTTGAAATCCTCGCCCAGCTCCCGGAACAGGGCGACCGCCTCGTCACGGCTCATGAGCTGGCGCTCGAACCTGTCGTTGCGGTTGACGATGAAGGCCATCTTCTTCTCGATGGCGGCGAAGTCGTCGGCGGAAAACGGCTCGTCGCGGTGGAAGTCGTAGTAGAAGCCGTTCTCGATGACGGGGCCGATCGTGACCTGAGTGCCCGGAAACAGCTCCTGCACCGCTTCGGCCAGAACGTGCGCGGCGTCGTGGCGGATCAGCTCCAGACCTTCCGGGTCGGCGGCCGTGACGAACTCCACGCGGGCATCCTCCTCGATCGGCCGCGTGGCATCGCGCAGATCGCCGTCCAGCTTCACGGCCAGGACCTTCTTCATCAGGCTCTTGGAGATCGACTTGGCAACCTCCAGCGCGGTCGTACCGGACTCGAACTCGCGCGTCGCACCATCGGGAAAAGTCAGCGTTACCATCCGGGGCCGATACAAGGGGGGCCGAAGCGGGGCAAGCGTTGCGGCCAGCTTGGCCATGCCCTACACGCAAGCCATGCCCACCCGCCTGAACCACACCATGCTGCGCGTCCGCGATCCGGAGGCGAGCCTGGGGTTCTACCGTGACCTGTTGGGCATGGAGCTGGTCGGGCGGCGGGATTTTGCGGAGGCTGCGTTCAGCCTCTACTTCCTGTCCTTTCCCGGCACGGACACGGCGGAAGGCGTGCTGGAGCTGACGCATAATCACGGCACGGAAAGCGATCCCGATTTCGCCGGCTACCACCATGGCAACTCCGACCCGCGCGGGTTCGGGCATATCTGCATCGCGGTGGACAGTCTGGACGAGGCGGTGGTGGCGTTCGACGCGGCCGGAGCCCGGTTCGTCAAGCGGCCCGAGGACGGCACCATGCGCCACATCACCTTCGTCGCGGACCCGGACGGCTACTGGGTCGAGGTGGTGGAGCACGACCGGATGCAGGCGATCCTGCAGGGATAGCGGCAGGTCTTGTCCAGACGGCGTTCGGGGTGGCGGGGCCATGCGAAGGACGTTGTCACCAACGGTGCCGACCATCATGCGCCGGTCGAACGGGCGGCGCTTGGCCTGCTGCGGATCGTCGGGAGCGGTGATCTTCGGAGCTGTTTCACGTTCAGCAATCCGTTCAGGTGATTGACGGCTGCGGCACGCTTTCGATGTGTCCGAAAACCGGTTTCCATCCGATGACGATGACGTCTGCACCCTAGGTCGTATACTCACATCTGGGGCCGGTTTTGACGGCCTTGGGGCGTTTCGTGGCTAGGCGCGGGCTGAACCGAATGCTGTGACCTTCGGGAAGACCGCAACGACGTCCAAGAATTGCCCCAAAG
>JBATXP010000253.1:0-5702 GCA_049673465.1 Litorimonas sp. | reverse complement strand
GGATATCGCTGGACCGCCGGGCGCTCATAAGACCGGCTCGCGCAACAGGACGATCTGGGTCGTCGCACCGGCCGGAAGATGGCCGGACAGGCGGCCCAGCCCCAGATAGGGCGCGAAGTGCCGCCGCAGCGCGTCCGCCGGGATCTGCGCCTCAGTCGTGTTCGTCACGGACAGGCGCAGTGCTTCGACATCGCCCGCGATGACGGCATGGGTGCGGCGGATCTTCAACCCCTCGACCCGGGGTGCCTGTGCTTCCCCGGTCCGCGCCTTTCGCATTCCCTGCGGCACGCCGCCCGCATGGACGGCCCGGATCAGGGAAACGACGGCCCGGTGGTAGCCCGCCGAGCGGGTCCACTTGAGCGGCGGCGGGATCTCGGCATCAAGGGCGGCGGCATCTGCTCGGGCCCGCGCCAGCGCGTCCTGCGCGTCGAGCGAGATCACCTCCACCTGCTCGGCGTCGGTCGCCGCGATGGTGAGGTCGACTTTATAGGTGTAGCCGGCCTGCGTGGTCAGGAATCCGGTGACCCCCTGCCCCGGCGTGCCCGACACGACCGTGAGGAAGACATCACCCGTATCCCCGACCGTCGCGGAGATCTCCGGCGGTTCGCCCGTCACGGAATTGAAGATCAGCTGCGCCGCGCCGTCGCCGTCGAAGAAGAGCCGCGTGGGTGCATCGAGCGAGATGTCGGCCGCGACCAAGCCCCCGTCACGCACGGCAACGGTCTGGTCGAACGCAAGCGCGGGTGTGCCGCACAGTGCGGCTGTCGTCAGAAGAGCCGCGAGGCGGCAGCGGAATGTCGGGATGGGCCGGGTCATGAGGCATCCTCCGCCTTGATCTTCACGCAGGCGCTGTCGCGGACCTCGAGCCGGAGCGTGTCGCGCAGCCAGACGCGGCGGCCGTCCAGACGCCAGACAAAGCGCTGGGCCAGTTCCTCGGACGCCACCTTGCGGTCGTTGAGATAGGTGTTGAGCTTGCCCACGATCTCCGTGACGAGCCCGCCCTCAGTTGTTCGCACTCGGCACAGATCTGTCGCGTGGAAGGTCCGTTCGCCGGACTTGTAGCGATTGAGCCGTTCGTCGGCGGCCATGGAGGCTTCCAGCGCGCCGTGGTGGCGCGGCTCCACGATCCGCAGCACGCTGTCCCGGAAATAGTCCGTGTCGTGGGGATGGCGGTTGAGCATCAGTGTCGCGACGTCGCGCGTCACCCCGAGCAGGTAGTCGTCCGACACCTGGCCGTCGCGGATCGCGGTCTCGGCCAGCTGGGTCGGAATGAGAATGGTCTCCGTCGTGCGGAGCGCGGCCAGCGACGCAACCGCGAAGTTCGTGGCCGCCAGCAGGGCGAGGCCGCCAATGAGCAGGTTGCGCTGGCGCGTCAGCCGGGCGACGCGCATCTGGAGGGCATGCGGGGTCATCGGATCAGCCCACCATCAGCCGCCAGGCAGACGGCGGCAGGTGATCGACCCGGTAGCGCAGGGCGCGCATGAGGCCGCGCGGCGCATACCAGTCGAGAATGTTGGGCAGCACGTCGAAGACGCCCCGCTTGGCCCCCTGGCGCGACACGAGGAACGCGCCGAGGCCGAGCGAGACGCCCAGAAGCAGGGATTCGAAGATCAGGCCGAGGCCCAATCCCCCCGCGAACAGGACGAATTCATACATGTAGAAGATGAACACCCGCTCTTTATCGTCGAGCAGGCGCGGAATGTAGATGGAGTCCATCCTTGTGCACCTTTGTGTCGGGTGAACGGGCACCACACCCGAACCACCGGTAATGTTGACCGTTCACCCGTTGGACGGCGACGGTCTTGCAACGGACCATCGTTGTCGATCGCCGGACCGGTGTTGCAACGCACCGTTCCGACCGGATGTCGGGCCGCTAGATCGGAAGCGAGAAGACCGTCTTCGCCGCATCCGGGCCGACCGACGCCAGAAGCGCCACACCGACCCCGCCCAGAGCCGGACCCCACTGCTGGCGGATGCCGTAGAGGAGACCGGTGCCGACGCCGACCATGGTGATCGCCTTGCCGAGAGAGCCTTCCAGCCAGTTCTCGATCGTGGTGACCGCCGGATCGAATGTCGTATCCGTGCCCGCGAGGGCCGGGGAGGCGATCGCGAGCGTGGCCGCCGCGGCGACCGCGATGCGGACCGCCTTGGCTGTATGTGTGCCGTGAGACACGGAGAGTTTGGTCATGATTGACCCCCTTCGCTGTTGAGCTACGACACCCAGGAGAGTGTTTATGTTCTGTTCCAAAAACGGGTCAACGGCCATGTGCAGTTGCTGGCATGCGGTGCGTAGGAACCTGTCGAGCGTCCTGCGTTTCAGGGTTTGAAGAGCGGGCGACCTGACGCTAGAACGAGGTCGCAACACGCCCGAACCGCCCGTAATCGTGCACTTTTTCCGTCTTCGTCTCCGAAGATGGGGCTGTGTGCAGAAGGGCTCTCATGTCTGCCGTCCAACCGCAGCGCTCGACCGTCGCGCCCAGCTTTGGGTCCGAGGCCCGCTGCATAAATTACAGCCCGATCGCGACCCGCAGGTGGCCATGTGGCCTCGCGTTCGAAGCTGATTCGGAGTCTCTTTCGGAGTTGGAGGGAGAGGCAGCGGCAGGGCGAGCGGTCCCGGCCATGGCGGTCGAGACGGTCCGTAACGCAAGCATCGGGAGCGCAAGATGACGGAGCGAACGCAGTCCGGCCCGTCTGCCGACACTACCGACGGGGTCGTCCCGGTAGCATTACAGGTGTCCCCGGCAGATGGAGCCGTGGGGGGCACGATCGCCGTTGCTGCTGATGCATCGGCAACGCCATGCGGGCGCGAGACAGGAACGGGATCGGGTCCGACCCCCCTCCCCTCCCCGGACGCGAAGTCAGACGTTCACAATCTCGAATCTGGGACAGATTGCGATGAGGGTTTCGATGCCGCTCGCATCTTGGATCCGTCCGAGGACAGTTTCTACAATCCGGCGCTCTACCGGCACATGCATCTGCTCGACCTCCCGGCCCTGCTTCCGGAGGACCGGCCTGACCCCGACCATTACGAGGTCAAGACGACGCCCGGCGGAGTCAGCGTCGAGGCCGGCGGATATCTGTGCCACCTGCCCCGGCCGGCCACGGTGCGCGAGGCGATGGTGATGGGCATGATGGTGGGGCATGCGCTCGGATTCCGGCGTGCGGTCCAGACCGGCACGAAGCTCTTGCGGGATGTTTTCGCCGAAGAACAGGCCGAGCGGTTGACCGCGCGCTGGGAGGAAGCTCTGCTCTCGGACGCGGAACGCGAGGTGCTCGACGCGCTATTCACGAACGGTGTCTCGGGAACGTGCCTCGAACCCGATCCGTTTCTGCACCCGGATCTCGTTGAACCAGACCGTCCGGGATAGCGTTTCCGCGCGGATATGGTCCCGGTGTTCAACTCGGATGGCCAGATCGAGGCCGATCGCCCAATTTTGGCCGCTCTAGAAATCGCCGTAGAGCGACGATTGTCCTTAGGGATGACCATCGCCCCATAAAATTTCAAAACGGCTCTGGGGGAGCCGCACAGCGCGAATCAGCATGCGATCGACACTTCCGTCACGCTCCGATTTGCGTCTCCGGGATCGCGGAAGGTCGATCTATAGGATCTCTATAGAGTGTCTATACAAAGCTTACGCAGTGCGTAGAGAATTGCCCCAGTGTGCATAGCGCTATCACTATGCGATGCGTAGAGTTTCAATTTAGGTAGCGCTTCTGGTTGAAGACTGCATACAGATATGAAGCCCTTTTGCATCTGGACAGCTTGCACTACTGGAAGCGCTATTAACCGCTTATTAGGATTTGAAGCCCTATCGGAAGCGAAAGGCAGGACGACACGGGGTCGCCGGCCTTCGGAGGCCGACCGATGCTCACCCTTTCGATCGCGAATTTCAAAGGCGGAACCGGCAAGACCACGCTCGCAGTCTGTCTGGCGGACTGCCTGACCCAGATGGGCAAGCGCGTCGCGGTTCTGGATGCCGATCCCGGCGCCAATCTGACGCTCTGGTACGAGACCCGTCGCAGGGCAGGGCGCGAAACAGCATTCACCGTGGAGTCGGTGCTGGATCCCGGCGAGATGATCGACCGGATCGACAGTATTCACGACAGCGGAGAAATCGACATTCTTCTAATAGACACGGAGGGATCGCGGACGCCGACCACCATCGCCGTGTTCGGGCGCGCGGATGGGGTCATCGTGCCGATGTTCGCCAGCCACATGGAGATCAACCAGGCCGTCATCACGCGCAAGTTCGTGACCGACATGGCCAAGCAGTACCGCCGGGACATCGTCTTCGTTCCCGTGCTGACGAAGACCAAGGTCGTGATGAGTACTAAGCAGCACGAGGTCCTGGAGTCGGCCAAGGTCGCGGGTCTCGATTTCCAGGCGAGTCTTCCGGAGCTCACCGCCTTCCAGGACCTGTTCAACATGAGCGTGACGTTGTCCGAGCTGCCCGAGAGCCGGAAGACCGACCGCGAACGCAAGGCCAAGGCCATCAAGGTCGGCAGCCAGGCGACCCGCGACATTGTGAAGGCCTACGCGGACGGTCGGAAGGCATTGCAGGCAAGCGATCGCCGTCGCGCGGCCTGAGTTCTCGGTAGACCCTATAAACGGACTGGATCATGACAGACAGTACAGCGGACACGCTCACAGAATTTGGAAGTCTCGATGACCTCGATCTAGGAGGTATGGGCGGTGGAAGTCGGCCGAGCTCGGAAGAGCTGGCCCGGACATCGAGCCAGCGCGCGAAGCCGCGTGCGAAGCAATTAGCAGGGGAGGGGTCAAAGCCGAAGGCCGCGCCAAAACCAAAGCCCAAGCCGAAGCCCGAAACCTTGCCACCGCCTCTCGTGAACGGACTGCCGGTCGATTACACATCGAAGCGGGGCAACCGGAAACAGGTTAACCTGAACTTGCCTCCACATGTTCAGCAGGCCCTTGAGGACTTGAAGTCGATCTACGAGATGAGCAGCTGGTCTTATTTGTATTTAGGCTACATGTCCTGGGTCCAGTCTGACGAGGGCAGAGCAGCTCTGAGGGAAGCCAAACTACCAATCCGAACCCCAAACGGTGATGTAGAAGTGCCGAAGAGTTAGGCTTAGATGAAACAGTCTGTTTTCAGCCAGCCGACACCCACTGGGGACGTTTCTTGAAACTCGAGCACTTAAGTTCAGCCAATCTAAAGCGCATCATTAGGGATAACGACGAAAATACAACCGAGTACAGAGAGGCCGCACGGCTTTTGGCCCAGCGCCAGTCAGGCCCTTCAGCGACGAATTCCAGCCAGACTGCTACGCCCAAGAGTTCCTTCGCACCGACTGCAGAACAGCACGAGGCGGTACAGATGTTTGAAAGCGGCGTCGACGCCTCGCTCATTGCATTCGCAGGAGCAGGCAAGACGAGCACTCTGGAGTTAATTGCCAAATCGTCCAATCGATCCGGTCTCTACCTCGCTTTCAACACGGTTACAGCAGCCGAGGCGCGGCAGAGGTTCCCCAAGAGTGTCGAATGCCTCACGACCCACGCCCTGGCTCGCAGGAGTGTCGGCGAGACTTACTCAAACTCTAAGCTATTCGGATCGGTACGGCCGCGCGGACTTAAGAGGTTGCACGATATCGGAAATTCCCTCGTCGCGGGGCGCACAATCGACGGTCTTGGTCAGGCATTTCTTACTCTAAAAACAGTCCAGTCATTCTGTCAGAGCGCT
>JBATXP010000252.1:0-4139 GCA_049673465.1 Litorimonas sp. | reverse complement strand
GACGAAAACGACGGGCGCACTCGGCACGGCCGCCATCGGCGATCCGCTCTCTCGCGTGCCGAACTGGTCGGGCCGGGTGGCCGCGCGCTACCGGTTCGATTGGGGCCTGGGCCTGGGGGCTGGGCTGAGCTTCGCCGACGAAGCCCCGACCGCCGTTCCGTCCGCCAGCTTCGCCGACAGCTACGCCGTCGTGGATGTGCAGGCGTCCTACGATCTAGGCCCGACGCGGCTGGGCGTGTCCGTGACCAACCTGTTCGATGCCGATTACGTCGTGCCCTATCAATATCTCAACCAGGACGTGGTCGCTCCGGCCGCGCCGCTCGGCCTGCGCGCCTCGATCTCAACCCGCTTCTAGAAGGACGTTCGATCATGACCGATTTCTCTCCCTCCCGCCGCGGCCTGCTCGCGGCCGCGCCTTTTCTCGCATTGGCCGGGGCCGTTCGCGCTCAGGCACAGACAGGGCCGTCCGAACCCTACCGGTTCGGCGAAACACCCGAAGCGGCCGAGGCCATCGCCTACCAGGCCCATGAGGACCTGATGGCGCTGCCGGACGTGCACATGCACGACAACGAGACCATCGCCCTGCTGGCCTATCCCGGCGTGACCGCGCTCGACCTCGTCGGTCCGCAATATATGTTCGCCTCCATGATGGGGGCGAGCGTGCAGGTCGTGACGGCCGACGAGACGCTGGCGCCGATCGTGTCCGATACGGGTCTCACCCTCGTGCCGGACGCGCATATGGACGATGTCCCGGCCGACCTCGATATCCTGTTCGTGCCGGGTGGCACGGCGGGCACGCTGGCCGCCATGCGCGACGAGGCGACGCTGGACTGGGTCCGCGACCGGGGACGGCGCGCCAAGCTGGTCACGGCCGTGTGCACGGGTTCGCTCATCCTGGGGCAGGCCGGGCTGCTGGAGGGCCGTTGCGCGACGTCGCACTGGGCGACGCGCCACCTCCTGCCGGAGTTCGGCGCGACGGCGGTGAATGCGCGCGTGGTGGAGGACGGCAATCTGATCACGGGCGGGGGCGTCACGGCCGGGATCGACTTCGCCCTGACGATCCTGGCGCGACTGCGCGGGGAGGGCTATGCCAGGGCGGTGCAGCTTCAGGCCGAATACGGGCCCGAGCCGCCCTTCGACTCCGGCACGCCGGAAATGGCGGGCGAGGCCCTGACGGAGGCCATGCAGGGCATGTTCGCCACCTTCCTGCACGATGTGCGGTCCACGGCCCGCCAGCGCTAAGCCGATGATGCAGGCGGTGGGGTTTGTATAGTTTCGGCCTATGCGAACCCTTTGCGAAATCTCCGCGACTCCCGCGTGCGATTGTGCAAGGGGCTTTTTCGCGGATGTGGGGCATCTGCCGGGCAGGGGGGCTTTTCCTGTTCCGTGGGGGGCGGGCGCGGTCCATGGGGACGGCCCGTCCGCCAAAACCTCTTTTCGACCTCTGCCGGCGCGACTTGAAACGACGTCGCGCTCGTGTATAGGGCGCGCCTGCTCTGGCGGGGAGACCCGTGCGGAGCCATCGGCGCATCCGGGCCAAAGTGGCATTTGCCCGGCCGCCGCGATCTCGAACCCCTAATCTCTAGGAGAGAAAACAATGCCCAAGATGAAGACGAAGTCTGGAGCGAAGAAACGCTTCAAGATCACCAAGTCCGGAAAGGTCCTCGCGGGCCAGGCCGGCAAGCGCCACGGCATGATCAAGCGCTCCAACGACCAGATCCGCCGCCTGCGCGGCACCACGGTCGTGGAAGAGTGCGACGCCCGCGTCATCAAGAAGAAATTCATGCCCTACGGCAAGAAGAAGAAATAGGAGCGGATCCATGTCACGAGTCAAACGCGGCGTCACCAAGTCCGCCCGTCACAAGAAGGTTCTCGCCCAGGCCAAAGGCTATCGCGGCCGCCGCAAGAACACCTTCCGCATCGCCAACCAGGCCGTCGAGAAGGCGGGTCAGTACGCCTATATCGGCCGCAAGCTGAAGAAGCGTCAGTTCCGCGCCCTGTGGATCCAGCGCATCAATGCGGGCGCCCGCGAACACGGCCTGACCTATGGCCGCTTCATGGACGGGCTGAAGCGCGCCGGCATCGATCTCGACCGCAAGGTCCTCGCCGACATGGCGGGCAACGAGCCGGAAGCCTTCAAGGCCCTGGTCGAGACCGCCAAGGCCAACCACAGCCAGCCGCACACGGTCGCCAGCTAGGCATCATTCATATCGCTATAAGATCAGGCCCGCCTCGGCGGGCCTTTTTTGAAACTTGAATCAACCCAGCCTGTGAACGCGCTTCGCCATCTCCCAGACAAGCTCATGATGCGCCTTCGCAAAGGTTGCAAAGGACTCCGCCGTAAGTTTCGAGAAGTACTGATTGCAGGTCCGACTGTTTAGCTCGACAGCGCTAACTGCGCCAAATACTGGTGGTTTATCTGTTTGTCCTTTCCTCGAAGCCACATCGTGCAAGCGATACACATCCCCGTCGTAACGGGCTAGAATGGACGCTCGGTAAGGAATTTCAGATCGGCTGTGCCTTCGCAAGAAGAATGCGCCAGGTTGCCACTCGTGCGACTCTAGGGGCTGAATGTTGTAGCGAATCCACAGTTGATCGTTCTGTTCAAGAGCGGTGTGGGGCTCTAGAAACGCTCTCCGGACAAATGATAGCTTGCCGCCAGTGGATACGGAGGCGTTCATGATGGTCGTTGTCAAACCAGCCCGCAATCCTGTGAGTCGCTTTTCCAGTTTCAAGTAGCCGAAGACATACGGCACCTGAGTCAGAGCGGAATCATGTGGCCTGCCAACATAAAATAGTCTCCTGATGTCTTCTTCACGGGACCACAGTTCATCGGAAAGTTCGGAAACCGTTTCGAAGAAGAGACGCTCATCGACATTCAAAGGAAGATTCGTCGGACCTTTGAATATTTCAGGTAAGCTGTTCTTATCGATACGCTCCACCTCAAGCTTACGCATACGGCGGATTGCTACAAGTGCGCCTGCAAGCATGTAATGGAATAGCTCAACCATATCGGCATCAAGATATCCGGCCTCGCGCTGCCCAGCTTCACGACTTAGGCTTGAAGGTCTTGATCGTCTGTCGGGAAACTCCAACTGATTCCCTCCGACGCTTAGACAAATCTTTCGCGTGATCAGAAAACTATAGATGTCGTCGTATGCCCCTTGTTGCCCGAAGTGCCGAGTTAGAAAAGACCGCCAAGATTTATGTGTAATGACCTTCATACTAGTTCCGTGTTTCACATATAATTCGCATTTCACATATAAATCGTGAAATCATATATCTCATCAATTGTCAAGAATGAGCTTAAAGGTGATGTGGTTCGGTTATTTTGGATCGAACCGCGAACTCCAACCGACGCTATGCGTCAAGAAAAGGAGGTCGATATGACCGAACTAGCTCTTGCTCCTGTGCAATGGGGACACTTTAATGACATCGATGAAACTAAACCTTTTGGGGAGGATGACACGTCGTGTCTCTCAGACATTCGAGATGTGTTGAAAAAGCATGGCAAGCAAAACCGTCTGGGTGTGGCTCTGTTGCATCATCATCTTTCAATTGGGGATGATGAGGTGTTTCTTGAGCAGGAGCTGGACCAGCAACGAGCGATGCTGTTGCAGCCCGTAAAGGCTTCAGATCTTGATACGCAAAGGAATACGGCCACGATCTTGCATCTCCGCGATGGCGAGATTCTGGCCGCTGGTTGGTGTCGGTCATATTGCCATCAGGGATGGCTTGGTCATTCAGATGCTCATAACGTCGAGAACTAACTATTATAACAACGTAGATGAAAGGCCCGCCTCGGCGGGCCTTTTTCGTGGCCGGATCAGTTCGCGTCCCGCTCCGCGGCCACATTGCCGCGCAGGCGCTCGATCACCCAGCGGTCGGACGGGTTGGTGGTCCAGCGGGCGGCGCTGTCCAGAACGCGGTCGGCCTGGTCGAAGCGCCGTTCGTAGATCAGCGCTGGGACCATCATCAGCGCCGCGTGGGGCAGGCGCAGATGGGTGCCGCGCTGTTGCAGCCAATCGAGCGAGGCGACCGCGTCGTCCGACAAACCGTTTCGGTCCGGCAAGCTGACGGCCGCGCGGAACAAGTGCAGTTCGGGATCGTCGGGCGTCCGGGCGAGCGCGCGCACGGTC
>JBATXP010000251.1:0-1595 GCA_049673465.1 Litorimonas sp. | reverse complement strand
CTCTTGGTGGAGACCGGGAAATCCATCCCGAAGATCGCCTACCACCTCGCCGAGCGAGGCGAGTCTGATTCCAATGAGCCGGCCGACCCTCGCTCGTGGGAGCAGACTCTACGCCGCTGGCGCAAAGGCGAGCACCTCCCCTCTTTGACAGGGATCGAGGCGGTGTCCAGCGCGAGCCTAGTGGACGACGATGTCCAGCCCCTTCTGAAGGGCCGACTCCTCCTCGCCCGAGCCCTCGCGGCTGGCGCCCAAGCCATCGGTGAACTCCGCCGCGCCGAGGCGCACACCGCCCAGGAACTACTACCCGACGAGACGCTCACGGCGGCCCGCGAAGCCTACCTCCTCTCCCATCCCGTAAACGGCGCCTCGCCCAAGAAGGTGGAAAGCGCTCTTCAGCGTCTTCGGAAACGGGACCCCATCGGCGTCTTCGAGCACACGCACCACATGGCGAAGGCCCGGCTCGCGCTACGCAACAGGGATACCAAAGAGGCCACCCGGCACTACGCCAAGGCGCTCGCCCACGCCCTCTACCGCGACGGCGAGGCCACCCGCATCATCATCAAGGACGGACTCATGGCGGCCGCCCACGCTGGCGGGGCTACCCCCTTCCGCTGCTTCTACGGCACGGCGCACCGCTTCGGCCTCTTCGACATCTCGTACGACGACCTCCACGACGAGAAGCGTCTCCGAAACGCGCGGCGGTCGTGGAAGGCGAAGGCGGAGTCTCACCTCGTCCCGTCCGGTGGCAGCCCCTCTCTCCAACACCTCCGGCGCGAGATGCACATCCACACCGAGCCGTGGGAGAAGTCGGGACGCAAAGGCACGCGGACGCTCGCCAAAGTCACCCGCCGCAACGTAAACGCCAAGCTTCCGGGCTTCGGCCCACGCCCCCTCACACCCCTACTCCTCGCACAGTCACACCCCGACTACGCAGGCGAGACCGAACGCCTCCTCGGCTTTGGCGCCGACCCGAACTGGACCGCATCGGACGACTCTACGGCACTCATCCGAGCCCTCGGCCTCTACTACCAGACCACGGGCGACGTGCAGGCCTTCGCGCTCCACAGCGCGAAGCAGCTCCTACAGGAAGACCTGTCGCCTTCCATCGACGCGCGCACCAAAGAGCGCAAGGAGACCGCCCTCGGCCTCGCCGTTCACGCTGGCAACCCTGATCTCGTACGGGCCATCATAGAACAGGGGGCGACGGTGGATGCGCCCTTCCAGGAAGACCACGCTACGCCGCTCTACCACGCCATCCAGCGGCTCGCGAACTGCTACGCTTCCCCCGACGACCTCATCGAGATCCTGATCAGCCGCGCCCTCATCACGCCCGGAACCGGCACAGCCACCCTCCGTGCCCCAGGCCCACCCCGCTTCGACGATGAGGCCCGGCTCGAAACCTACGGGTACCTCCAGACGCATTTCGGCCGACAAATCGCCACGCGCCTCCTGTCCCCCACGGCAGGCGGACCAGGCTACATCCGGGTGATAGAAGTCCTCCTCGAGCACGGCGCCGACGTCAACGCCCGCCACTCGAACGGCTTCACCCCCTTCCTCTTCGCGCTCGACGCCTACGGCGTCCTGACCCACGCTCT
>JBATXP010000250.1:0-1523 GCA_049673465.1 Litorimonas sp. | reverse complement strand
GGCGGCTTCGATCAGTCGTCGTTCTCGGCGCGGATGTGGGCGAAGGCGTCTGCCGCGATGCCGCGCTGCCGCGCTGCGAGGAGGAGGCGGTGGCGTACTGAATTCTGACGGCCGCCGCCACGGCACTGTGCAGTTCGGGCAGCAGCCGGTCCAGAAGCGCGGGATCGAGCTGCACGGGCATGCGGGAGTCCTACCTGATCAGAAGAATCTATCCAGCGTCTTCAGGCATGCAGTACGTCCTATCGGCTCGGTGCCCGACCAACTGGTAGCCGCCGGGGCGGGCACGCGACGCGCCATCACGCGCCGCCAGTCCAGGCCCTCGAACAGCGCCCGGCTGATGCGAATGACGTCGCCGCGAACCGAAGGACAAGCGAAGGCGCCTTGATCGATCGGCTTGTAGATCATTATCAAGCCCGTGCCGTCCCAGACGAGGAGTTATATCCGATCGCCGCGCTTCGAGCAGAACTCCACCGTCAGACCCGAATGCGGATCAAGGCCGAGCTCGTTCTGCACCGTCGCCGCCAGACCGTCGTGCCCGCGCCGAAAGTCCACCGGCTTCGTCGCGATTACGATCGGAAGGCTCTGGCCGGGAAGGATCACGTAAGCAATCCGGCGGCCGCAGTACGCAGCACGACCACGATCTGTGCCAGCCGCGCCGGCGACACATCCCCGGGCAGGCGCACCACCACGCCCCCAGCCTCGATCTCGATGCGCCCCGCGCCGGCGCCCGTCGCCGGCTCGGGCACTCCGGTGCTCAGTAGCGCTTCAGACGACTCGGACACGGTCATGGTCCCCGGCGCGCCCGCTCCTGGATCGGCGAACAAGGCCTCGTCCTCCAGCATCAAGAGCACGAAGGCTGGCAGATCGGACGAACCCTCAACGCCATCCAGCGAACCGTCGCCCGGATGCGAGGGTTCCGAGACCGCGCGAGAATCATGGGCGGCAACGGCGCGCTGTTGTTGCTCCTGAAAGGCCGGACGGGATCAGGTTTCGGTTTGGTGCGCGATGAACTCTCAAGGTGATCTGTATCCGAGTGCGCGATGCAGGTGCACGGTGTTGTAGTGGTCGAACCAAGCTGGGAGCTGGACGATGACGGATGCGGGGCTCGGTCTGGACGCCGCCCGGGCGTAGTCGCGCTTCATCGTGCGGACGAAGGGTGAGCGGGAACGCCATCGGTGCGAGAGACCGCGAACGCCATGCCGTTCGACTGCGAGCTGCGAACGGGTGTGGTGCGCGGCTCGAGACCGATCTCTCGGGCGAGGGCGCGTGTCTCCTTGGCGATGTGGCCCGAGCCGTTGTCCGTGAGCCATTCGATCGTGTGGGGCAGCCGCGGCATGACGCCGAAGCGCGCTTCGACGGAGGCGATCATGAGGTCCTGGATGTCGATGCCCTTGATGCCCTCGGTCGGGCTTTGTTGCGCAAAGGCTGGGTGAGGGATTCGTCTCGTGAACCCAGCGTGGTAGCTGGCCTGCATGAGCAGACCCAACCCGCCGAGCTACGAGACCGAGAACTGGCCGGCCCGC
>JBATXP010000249.1:0-5474 GCA_049673465.1 Litorimonas sp. | reverse complement strand
TCGTCCAGCTGCGCGGCGAGCTTGGCGCGGTCCTCCGACAGTCCCTGCGATTCGCGGGCCTTGGTTTCCAGCAGGTCGAGCCGGGCGATCATGGGATCGAGCGCGTTTTCCAGTGCGGACAACGCGCCCTGAAGCGCGCCGACGGCGTCGGCGAGACCGCCCTGTTTCATGTCAGCGCTGTCATTCATCGGCTCGTGGTCGAAACCCTCTTCATCGGGCCTGAATGGCGCAAGAAATGCTCCTCGCCAAGGTTTTTATAGCGGGTAATTCATTGCCCTTGCGGGCCGATCCGCGTAACGCCTCGTGCGAAATCGAAGGCCGGGCCCACGGCCCGTCCGGCGACCGGCGCAAACCAAGCAGGACCTTCTTCCAACCGACATGACCCTCAAGATCGCCATCAACGGCTTCGGCCGCATCGGCCGCCTCGTCGCCCGCGCCCTCCACGAATATGACATTGACGATGTGGAATTGGTCCTGATCAATTCCCCCGGCCAGATCGAAACCTCCGCGCACCTCCTGCGCTATGACAGCGTCCACGGCCGTTTCGCCGCAACCGTGGACGAGGGCGAGGACTGGATCGACTTCGGGCGCGGCCAGGTCAAGATGACCCACGAGCGCGACCCGGCCGCCGTCCCGTGGGACATGGCCGACCTCGTCATGGAATGTACCGGCCTGTTCCGCTCGCGCGAGCGCTGCCAGCCCCATTTCGACGGCGGGGCCAAGGCCGTGCTGATCTCCGCGCCCGGAGAGGATGTCGACCAGACCATCGTCTACGGCGTCAACCACGATCAGCTCGGCAAGGAGGACCGGCTCGTCTCCTGCGCCTCCTGCACCACCAACTGCCTCGCCCCGATCGCCAAGGTCATAATGGAAGCCGTCGGTATCCGGCGCGGCTTCATGACCACGGTGCACAGCTACACGCAGGACCAGCGCATCCTGGATAACTCCCACAAGGATCTCTACCGCGCGCGCGCCGCCGGGCTGAACATGATCCCGACCTCCACCGGCGCGGCCAAGGCGGTGGGGCAGGTGATCCCCGAACTGGACGGCCGTCTGGCCGGGGCGGCCGTACGCGTGCCGACCGCCAATGTGTCCATGATCGACCTCGCCTTCCAGCCGGAGATGAAGACCACGGCGGAAGACCTGAACGCCGCCATGCTGGAAGCGGTGCAGGGGCCGATGAAGGGAATCATCTGCTATTCGCGCAACGCGCTGGTCAGTTCCGACCTCAATCACGACCCGCATAGCGCGACCTATGCCTCGCTGCTGACCAAGTCGATGGATGGGGACCTGGTGAAGGTCATCGCCTGGTACGACAATGAATGGGGCTTCGCCAACCGCATGATCGACGTGGCCCGCACCATGGGCCAGAGACTGGAGCTGGCCGCCTGATGCACATGAAGCGCCTCGAAGACGCCGAGCTGCAGGGCAGGACGGCCATCGTCCGCGTGGACTTCAATCTGCCGCGCGACGCGAACGGAGCCATCACGGACGATACGCGCCTCCGAACAGCGGTCCCAACCATAAACTATCTGCGGGAGCAGGGCGCGGCGGTCGTGCTGCTGTCGCATTTCGGCCGTCCCAAGGGCGAGCCATCGCCCGAGCATTCCCTGTCCTTCGTCGCCGAGCCTCTGGCGGACGCGATCGAGGCGCCGGTGCGCTTCCTTGCCTCGCCCAACCTCAACGCCGTGGCGGACATGCCGCCGGGCGACGTTCTGCTGATGGAGAATACGCGTTTCTTGGAAGGCGAGACGGAGAACGATTCGGCGCTGGCCAAGGAGCTGTCTGAGTTCGGCGACCTGTTCGTGATGGACGCCTTTTCCGCCGCGCACCGCGCGCACGCCTCTTCCGCCGGGATCGCGGATTACCTGCCGACCTATGCCGGCCTCGCCATGGAGCGGGAATTGGACCATCTGGCGCAGGCGCTGGACCACCCCAAAGCGCCCGTCATGGCGATCGTGGGCGGGGCCAAAGTGTCCTCCAAGATCGACCTGCTGGAAAACCTCGTCACCCGGCTCGACCGCCTCGCCATCGGCGGCGGCATGGCCAACACCTTCCTGCTCGCCAAGGGCCACGACGTCGGCAAGAGCCTCGCGGAGCCGGACCTGATCGGCAAGGCGACCGACATCCTTAAGGCGGCGGCCAAGAACAATTGCGAGATCATCCTCCCCATCGACCTCGTCACCGCGACGGTCTTCGAGGAGGGCGCCGACACGCAGGTCCGGGACCGCGACGGCGTCAAGTCGGACGAGATGATCCTCGATGTCGGTCCGGACACGGTCAACGAGCTGATGGACGCGATGGAGAAGTCCAAGACCCTGATCTGGAACGGACCGCTGGGCGCGTTCGAGACACCGCCCTTCGACACGTCGACCATCGAAGCCGCCAAATATGCCGCGAAACTGTGCCGGGACGAACGGCTCATAGCGGTCGCGGGCGGGGGCGACACGGTCGCTGCGCTCGCCGCCGCCGACGCGGTGGACGACTTCACCTTCGTCTCCACGGCCGGGGGCGCTTTCCTGGAATGGATGGAAGGCAAGATCCTGCCCGGCGTCAAGATCGTCACCAAAGAGGCCTCATCATGAAACCTGCCGTCAAACCCGCCCTCGAGAAGATGGACAATATGGTCGCCGTGGCGGAAGCCATGGTCGCGCCGGGCAAGGGCATCCTTGCCGCCGACGAAAGCACCGGCACGATCGGCAAGCGTTTCGCCTCCATCGACACGGCCAATGAGGAACCCAACCGTCGCGACTGGCGCGACATGCTGTTCCGCACGCGCCCCGCCATGGACGACCACATCAGCGGCGTGATCCTGTTCGACGAGACGATCCGCCAGACCGCGTCGGACGGCACCTCCATGGTGGAGCTGATCAAGGCGACGGGGGCGATCCCCGGCATCAAGGTCGACAAGGGCATCACCCCGCTTGCCGGAAGGCCGGGCGAAACCGTGACGCAGGGCCTCGACGGCTTGCGGGAACGGCTGTCGGAATATTACGAACTGGGCGCGCGGTTTGCGAAATGGCGCGCCGTGATCGAGATCAGCGACCCGTCCATCAAGGTCGGCCGCACGCCCACGGAAGGCGGCATCAAGGCCAACACCCATGCACTGGGCCGCTACGCCGCACTCTGCCAGGAAGCGGGCATCGTGCCGATCGTGGAGCCGGAAGTGCTCATGGGCGGCGCGCACAGCGTGGAGCGCTGCCACGAAGTGACGGAACGCGCCCTGCACTCGCTGTTCACCGAACTCTACGAACAGGGCGTGGCGCTGGAAGCCACCATCCTGAAGCCCAACATGGTCGTGGCCGGCAAGAAATGCGCCGAGCAGCCCACGCGAGAAGAGATCGCCACCCGCACCATCAAGGTGCTCAAGGACACGGTGCCGTCCGCCGTTCCCGGCATCGCGTTTCTGTCCGGCGGGCAGGAAAACGAGGAAGCGACCCGCAATCTCGACATGATGAACAGGATCGGCGGCTTCCCGTGGAAGCTGACCTACAGCTATGGTCGTGCCCTGCAACAGTCCGCCCTGTTCGCCTGGAAGGGCAAAGCGGAGAATTACGACGCTGCCCAGACCGCCTTCTCCCACCGCGCCAAGATGAACGGCCTGGCTTCGCTGGGACAATGGTCTCCTGAAGTGGACGCGGAGGTGGATGCCTGAGCCGACCCATCCCACCATCGATGTCAGCCGTCTGTCGGACGGCTGGCCGGAGGTGGATATCGCCGCGGCTGTAACCGCCGCCTTGTCGGCGGCCGAAATCCTCAATGGGGGGGAGCTCTCCGTCGTCCTGTCGAGCGATGCCCATATCCGCGACCTCAACCGGACCTATCGCGGCAAGGACGGGCCGACCAATGTGCTGTCCTTCCCCATGCCGGTAGAAACGGGCCTGATGGGTGACGTGGTGCTCGCGCTGGAAACGCTGCGGCGCGAGGCGCGGGAGCAGGGCAAGAGCTTCGAGCACCATGTCGCCCATATGCTGGTCCACGGCGTGCTGCACCTGCAAGGCTTCGACCATCAGGACGAGGCCTCCGCCGTCGACATGGAAGCGCGCGAGGTAAGAGCCCTGGCCCGGCTGGGCATCGCCGACCCCTATGCGGGCCGCGCGTCCGGGCCCGATTGACAATCCGGACGCTTGGCATATTGGCAGGGCCATCATGACAACCGACCCTTCGTCGCCCGCCGCCGCGCCGTCCGACGCCTCGCCCGCAGCCGTCGCTGACACGCCGCGCCGCTCCTTCTTCACCCTCTTCCGCCGCCGCTCCGAGCTGTCCTCCGATCCGGAGAGCGCCTCGCCGACCGAGAAGGCGGCCGCGCGGGAGCGCATGATGGATGCCGCCGACCGCTTCCACCTATTGCGGGTCAGCGACGTGATGGTGCCGCGCGCCGATATCGTCGCCGTGGACAAGACCGCCACGTTGAAGGAGCTGTCCAAGGCGTTCCGGGAGGCGGGCCATTCGCGCCTGCCCGTCTTCGAGGACACGCTCGACAACCCCATCGCCATGGTTCACGTCAAGGACCTCCTGCCCTACCTGATGTTCGACGCGCGCGGACGCACGGCCAAGACCTATCCCGACCGCAAGGTGGTGCGCACCATCAAGCGGCCCGTCCTCTACGTTCCGCCCTCCATGTTGGCGCAGGACCTGTTGCGGCGGATGCAGGCGCGGCGCGTTCACATGGCCATCGTCGTGGACGAATATGGCGGCACGGACGGGCTGGTGACGATCGAGGACCTGATCGAGCCGATCGTCGGCGACATCGAGGACGAGCACGACGAGCTGGACGATACGTTCAAGGCGGTCACGCTGGAAAACGGCCGGCCCTGCTGGGACGCGGATGCGCGCATGAGCATCGACGATTTCGAGAAAGCCATCGGTCGCGACTTCGCCACCATAGACGAGGAGGAGGAAGTGGACACGCTGGGCGGTCTGGTCTTCACCCTGGCAGGTCGGGTACCGGAGCGCGGAGAGATCATCGTCCATCCGCAGGGCGTGGAGATGGAGGTGCTCGATGCCGACCCGCGCCGGGTCAAGCGGCTGCGCGTGACCTTGCTCGACACGGACAATACTGTCCTGCCGGACGTCGCCGCCCTGATCCCGAGCGCGTGAGCGACATCGCATTCGCCTCATGAGCGTGACACGCCAGACCGGTTCGTGGACGGGGCGCGGCTGGCTGCATCGTCTGGCGGTCGTCGCCTCCGGGGCACTGGCGGTGTTCGGCTTCGCGCCCTTCCATCTGTGGGGGCTGGTCTTGCTCGCCCTTGCACTGCTGTTCGTGCGGCTGCTCGGCATATCGGGCTGGGAACGGCCCGGTCGGGCGGGCTTCGCCACCGGCTTGCTGTTCGGGCTGGGCTGGTTCTCGGCGAGCTGTTTCTGGATTGCATCCGCCTTCATCGAACGGGGCCCCGAATTCATTCCCATGATCCCGCCGCTCGTCGGCGGGCTGGCCGTGTTGCTGTCGCTCTTCTGGGGCCCGGCCGGAG
>JBATXP010000248.1:0-1927 GCA_049673465.1 Litorimonas sp. | reverse complement strand
CGCGGGAAGCTGACGCCCTCGCCGCGCAGGTCGCGACCGTGCTGGCCGCCTATGTCGCCAATCACGCCGTGGAGCCCGACGCGCTGCCCAATCTCGCGCGTACCATCCACCAGGCCTTGCGCGACGCGGGCGGGGAGGCGGACCCCCAGCCCACCCGCCAGCCCGCCGTGCCGATTGCGGAGTCGGTCACGGATAGCCACATCGTCTGCCTGGAAGACGGCAAGCCTTATCAATCGCTGAAACGCCATCTGCGCGTGGCCTACGGTCTGACCCCGGACGCCTACCGGGAGAAGTGGGGATTGCCGCCGGACTATCCCATGGTCGCGCCCGCCTATGCGCGCCGCCGGTCCGAACTGGCGCGCAAGAGCGGTCTGGGAAAAAGCTGACCTGAGGCCGCCCGAACGCGCCCGGCTGATTCGCAAACCATTGAGAACCGTTCTCGATTTAACCAATGATTATCTTTAAACTGGTAAAGTTAATCTCGATTTAGGTTCGGACATGATCCGCTTCCGAAACGATTCGGAGGCGAATCGGAAAAGCCCAATGATCGCCTTTCAAACCCGTCATTATGGTTAACGAAGCCTTGCCGCTGATTCTCCGATCCGTAATGATTCGTCTCGTGGGGACGTGAGAACGGGAATGAGGGGAGTTGGGCCGTGTTGAAAGGGAACGCGCTGAGGCACCAGATGGTGCTGCCTCAGCAACAGGATTTCTATGACTACTGGCGGAGCAAGTGCCGGGGGGATCGCCTCCCCAGCCGCGCCGACATCGAACCGGCCGCGATCGCCGCGCAACTATCCATGGTCAGCCTGACGGAGCTTCGCCCCGCCCCGCACGAGGGCGGCGACCGACGATATGTCTACCGGCTGGCGGGCACGGGCTTCTGGCGCTTCTACGGACACGAGATCCAGGGACTGCACGTGGACGAGCTGCCGATCGGCTGCCGCGCCGATTATTGGCACCGCGTGCTCGACATGGTGATCGATCAACGCCGTCCCTTCCACGGCGTGACCAAGCCGCAAACGCCGGTCGGGTCGCACATGGTGCAGTTCTGGGTGCGCCTGCCATTGTCCGACGACGGCGAAACCGTGGACACCATCCTCGGTTATGACCACATCTGCCCGCTGGAGCAGGCGGTTCAACCCGTGGTCGAAGCGAAAAAAGTTTACGCCTGATTTCAATCGTTTGTCCCGAGGTCTTCCACCAGGGCCAACGGAATGACTCGCAATAGGACAGAAATCCTATAGGAAGATAATCCTCACTTATGCCAAGCGGCCCTATGATGGTCGGCCAAGGCGAAAGCAGGAGGATTATTCATGACCCGCCCCAAGACCCAAGACCCGACCGATCCGATGCGCGCGCGCATCGCCGTCGCGGCGACCGCGCTGGAATTCGGCGTGCCCGATCTGGATGTCGGCCGACCCGACATACGCGGCCCGCTGGTGGACTTCGCCCGGCAGGTGGCGATGTATCTGACCCAGTGCCTCTACGGCATGAACGCCCGCCGCGTCGGCGAACTGTTCGGCCGCGACCGATCCACCGTCACCCACGCCGTGCGGGTGGTGGAGGAATCGCGCAACGACCCGCTCTTCGATGCCAAGCTCGCCCGGCTGGAACGCTGGCTCGGCGCGGCGCCCGTCTGATGGGCGCGCCGATGAACCGCGACTCGGACCATCTGCGTCACGAACAGATTCTGCGCAGCCTCCTGGTGGGCAAGGCGCTGATCATCCGCAACGCGCTGCGTCCCGATTGGCCCGCCCATCCTCAAGGCCACCTGCGCAAGCGGCCGCTCTTCTGGGTGGACCGGGCGGACGTGGAACCCCTGCTGGAGGCCGGCAAGCTCGTGCAGACCGACCGCGGCATCGACCTGTCCGCCCAGACGCGCGACCGCCTGATGGGCGGCAAGGCGGGACGGGCGCAGCTGGAC
>JBATXP010000247.1:0-7303 GCA_049673465.1 Litorimonas sp. | reverse complement strand
GGACGGCGCAGAGGGAGAGCGCGACCGTGCGGATGACCGTCCGGGCCGTCACGGGACTACTTCGCGGCCTCGATGCCGGACCGGATCAGGTCGCGCGCCTCGTCCAGCCCGCTCCAGCCCAGAACCTTGACCCATTTGTCCTTTTCCAGGTCCTTATAGTGGGCGAAGAAGTGCGGAATGCGGTCCTGGAGCACTTGCGGCAGGTCGCGATAGGTCTTGATCTGGTCGTAATAGGGGGTGAGCTTGCCATGGGGCACGGCCACGATCTTCTCGTCCAGCCCGGCCTCGTCCTCCATCATCAGAACGCCCACCGGCCGGGCGCGCACCACGCAGCCCGGCATCAGGGCGCGCTGGCCCACGACCAGCACGTCCGTCGGATCGCCATCGTCAGACAGGGTGTGCGGGATGAAGCCGTAATTGCACGGATAGCGCATGGAGGTGTAGAGAAAGCGGTCCACGAACATGGCCCCGCTTGCCTTGTCCAACTCGTACTTGATCGGCTCCCCGCCCAGCGGGACTTCGATCACGACGTTGATGTCGTCGGGCGGGTTTTCCCCGCAAGGGATGGCGGACAGGTTCATGGGTCGGCTGGCTTCTAACGGTCTTTCGGGAGCGTCCGCTGTGACGGCTCCCCTTGCGCGCGGCCCATAGGCGCGCGGCCCGTCGAGGGCAAGTCCCGGCTTTGGTCATGTCCTCATATCGAAGTCGAATACCGCCCGGATACAGGGCGGGAGCGCCCGCGAGAGGGCGTTCGGGCCGGGCACGGCCTCCCATCGGAACTGCCTATGCGAGCGATTGGAACAATCGATTGGGCGCGCCGTTCCACAGCTCCCATATGCGCCCCACGCGGGGGCCGGAGCGTCCGGACCCTCGCCTCGAAATCACTTCAACCAAGAGTAGGAACACCTCATGATCAAGATCGGCGATACGCTCCCCGAATTCTCCCTGACGGCCGTCGACGGCAAGCCGTTCGACGAGATCACCATCGACAATGTCTTCACCACCGTGTCCAATGACAGCCTCAAGGGCAAATGGACCGTGCTGTTCTTCTACCCCAAGGACTTCACCTTCGTCTGCCCGACCGAGATCGCCGCCTTCGGCGAGCTCAACGAGGAGTTCGAAGACCGCGACGCCCTGCTGCTCACGGCCTCGACGGACTCCGAGTTCACCCATTGGAACTGGCGCAAGCACCAGGAAGAGCTGCGCGACCTGCCCATCCCGATGCTGGCCGACATCAAGCGCGAGCTGACCTCCGCGCTCGGTATCCTCGACGAAGCCGAAGGCGTCGCACAGCGCGCGACCTTCATCGCCGACCCGGACGGCGTGGTGCGCTTCATCTACGTCACCGACCTGAATGTGGGCCGCAACCCGCAGGAAGTGCTGCGCGTGCTGGACGCCCTGCAGACGGACGAGCTGTGCCCCTGCAACTGGAGCAAGGGCGACGAGGTCATCGACCTGAAAAAGGCGGCGTAAGAATGGCCCTGAAAGCGCTCAAGGACGCGCTGCCGGCCTACGCCAAGGACATCAAGCTCAACCTCGGCCGCGTTCTCGCGGCCGACGGGATGGACGGGCTGTCCAAGGACCAAGTCGCGGGCATCGCGCTCGCCTCCGCCTATGCGACCAAGCACGCCGGGGTGATCGACGCCATTCAGGGCGAAATGACGGTGGGCGAGGATATTCTCACCGCGTCCAAGGCGGCCGCGACCGTGATGGGCATGAACAATGTCTATTACCGCTTCGTCCACCTGGTCGGCGGCGAATATGCCAAGATGCCCGCCAATCTGCGCATGAACGTGATCGGCAATCCGGGTATCGACAAGGTCGACTTCGAACTCATGAGCCTGGCGGTCTCCGCCATAAACGGCTGCGGCATGTGCATGGAAGCGCATGTCGCCGAAGTGAGCAAGCACGGCATCAAGCCCGCCGGCGTCCAGACCGCGATCCGCATCGGCGCTGTCTTGGCGGCTGCGGCTCAGGCGCTGGAAATAGAATCCATCGCCTAGCCCCACAGGTTTGCGTCCCGCGTGCGGGTCTAAGGGCGGCGAAGCCGACCGTCGCAAACCTCCGCCCGCAGGGCGTCCGTCCCAAAGGACGGAAAGGGGATGGTCCGGCGCGAGCCCAACCGGAGCAAAGGTCTGCCTTGCGGCAGGCTTTTTCGTTTATGTCCCCCTCCACCCCATCGCTCCGTTCCCCCGGATCAAGTCCAGGGTCACTCCCGCGATGCGGTTCCCCTCCCCCTCGCGGGGGCACGAAGCGTCCGCACAAATGCCCCTTTGGACATTTTGCAGCGGAGTGCCGCGCGCATGGCGCGCGGTCCGAAACGCATTGCGTTTCGGCAGCTTCGCTACGAACATCCAAAGGGATGTTCGCTTCACGCTCCGTGCCCCCGCAAGGGGGAGGTGGCCGATGCGCGTAGCGCGAGGTCGGAGGGAAACAAGCATATGCCCGCCTTAAGGCGGCTCTTCCCACCGATGGCGGGCTCTCGCTGCCGCTCGGCGCGCTGGAGTCGCGCGCGGCGACAAAAGAACACCTTATTCACTCGCTGCGCTCGCACAGCCTGCCCTCAACTTGATTGGGGGTGAGCTGCCCTTTTGCCGATGGGACAGGGCGTCGCCAGATGCGGCCTCATGCCATTATCGCCCACACCCCGCTGGCGATCATGACCGACCCAATCACCCCATTGAACAGCCGCGCCGCCCGCGCGCTCTGCAACTTCGCCCGGATCCACCGCGCGAACGCGGCGTAGACCGCCAGCCCCTGTAGCTCCAGCCATGTCACCGTTGCCAGCATGACCCCGAACTGGGTCGGCAGGTCCCGCTCCGGATCGAAGTAGAGCGGCAGCAGCATCCCGAAATAGACCAGCGGCAGGGGCGATCCGATCTGCAGCGCGACCCCGCGAAAGTAGAGGCCGGACCGCTTCGGGGCGTCGCCCGACCCGACGCTCATGTCCGGAGCGGGGCCGAAGATAGTGGACAGGCCGAGATAGAGGATGACCAGCAGCCCCAGCCCCTTTAGCGCCAGCGTGACCTGCGGGAAGGCCGTCAGCAGCGCGCCCGTGCCGCTCGCCGCCAGCACCAGCCACAAGACGTTGGCGGACGCGATGCCCAGCGCGGCCAGCATGGCGGGCGAAAAGCCGTATCGGAAGCTGCTCGCCATGACGAGCATCACCGCTGGCCCCGGCGTCAACCCGCCCACGGCGAAAAGCACGACGAGGCTCAGCCAGACATCGAATTCCAAGACGCAGGCCCCCTTTTAGCGGTAGCGCCCTAGCAGCCGTCCCCCTATCTGTCACCGCCGTGACGGACCCCTCCGACGATATCGACCCGCCCCCTGATCCGCCAATGGAAGATGCCCCGCTGCAGGGCGTGTTCGCCCATGTCCTGGCCGAAATGGATGGGGAGGACAGCAATCTGCGCGACCTCGTCGCCAGTCTCGGTCACCGCGCCTTCGGTCCGGTCATGGTCTTGTGCGGTCTGTTCCTGATGACGCCGCTGGGTGCCATTCCGGGCCTGCCGGCCGCGTTCGGCCTGATCAACATCGCCTTCGCCGTGCAGCTCCTCCTGCGTCGCCCCTATCCGTGGGTGCCGGACCTTCTCGCGCGCGTGCGCATCCCTCATGGCCGCGTGGCACAGGTGAACGGCAAGGTCGCGCCCGTCCTCGCCCGGATCGACAGCGTCATCCGCCCACGCCTCGCCTTCGCGACCGAAGGCCCCATGCTGGTTCTTGCCGCCCTGGTCTCCACCCTGCTGTCCGCCGCGATGATCCCGCTCGGCATGATCCCTTTCGGCGTCGTTCCGGCTGCCTTCATTCTCGGCCTGATGGGCCTTGCGCTGATCGCCCGCGACGGCGTGCTGATGCTTGTGGCGCTCGGCGTGTCGTGCGGGATCCTGGGGTGGGGCGGGTGGACCATTTTTGGTTTGCTGGCAGGGTGACCGGTTTATCGGCGCGTTGCACCGATCCGTTCGCAGCGCTCACGGCGCTTCGCTATTTTTGCCCCGATAGGGATGGGATGACGGGGCGCTCGTGCTCCCGCTGTTACGGGAGTCCGCTCGCTTGAGCTCCCGGCGCTTCGCTAATTTTCGATTGGCAATCAAAAATCCGGCTTTGCCGACCGCTTACGCGACCATCACGCTCGCCGCGCTCTCCGGCAAGTCCTCCCCGAACGCGCGTTGGTAGAACTCGCTGATCACGGGCCGTTCCAGTTCGTCGCACTTGTTCAGGAAGGTCAGGCGGAAGGCCTGCGCCAGATCACCGCCGAAGATGCGGGCGTTTTCGGCCCAGTTCATCACGGTGCGCGGACTCATCACGGTGGAGATGTCGCCATTGATGAAGGCGTTGCGGGTCATGTCGGCGACGCGCACCATGGAGGCGATGATGTCGCGGCCTTCCGGCGTGTCGTAGGTCGGGCTCTTGGCGAGCACGATCTTCTCCTCCTCGTCGTGCGGCAGATAGTTGAGCTGCACCACGATGCTCCAGCGGTCCATCTGGCCCTGATTGATCTGCTGCGTGCCGTGATAGAGGCCGGACGTATCGCCCAGGCCGACCGTATTGGTCGTGGCGAACAGGCGGAAAGCGCTGTGCGGCGTGATCACCTTGTTCTGGTCCAGCAGGGTCAGCCGGCCCTGCGCCTCCAGCACGCGCTGGATCACGAACATCACGTCGGGACGCCCGGCGTCATATTCGTCGAAGGTCAGCGCGACCGGGTTCTGCAACGCCCAGGGCAGGAGGCCTTCGCGAAACTCCGTGATCTGCTGGCCGTCTTTGAGAACGATCGCGTCCTTGCCGACGAGGTCGATGCGGCTGACATGGCTGTCGAGGTTGATGCGCACGAGCGGCCAGTTGAGGCGCGCCGCGACCTGCTCGATATGGGTCGACTTGCCCGTGCCGTGATAGCCCTGGATCATGACGCGACGATCATAGGCGAAGCCCGCCAGGATGGCCTGCGTGGTGCGCGCATCGAACCGATAGGCCTCGTCCACTGGCGGGACGAATTCGCTGGCCTGGCTGAAGGCCGGGACGGTCATGTCGAAATCCACGCCGAACACGTCGCGCGCGGACACCTCCGTGTCGGGTTGGAACAGGGGGAACTGGTCGGACATGGACGCTCTCGAGCCTCTTGGAAAATGGCGGCGCGGGAGGCGCGCCCTAGCGGTTTTTACGGCGACCGAAGGCTCACCGATTGAAGACGAGCCGCTGCTGCACCCGGAAGGAGGCGAACGGCCACAGGAGATAGTAGACCGCCGCAATGACCCACGGCCAGAACGGCGTAAAGCGCAATCCCGCCTCCATCCAGAATGCGTTGAGCACGATGCCCACACCCTGCCAGAGCAGGTAGCGCGGCAAGGCACGCCGTGCCCCCACGTCGGACCCGAACACCCAATGGTAGGTGAGAAGAAAGGCCACCGCCGTGGTCAGGCAATAGGCGACGAGGTTGACGGGCCGCGCGGGCAGGGCGAGCGGTTCGGTCCCGAGCCAGACCCCGCCCACATAGAGCGCGACCATGGCCCCGCCCATGAGCAGGAAGCGCGCGAGCGCCGAATTCACGACGGGACGTCCTAGCCCAGATTGGCGTTCTTGAGGATCTTCCACGCCTTGAGCACGCGCTGGAAGCTTTCTTCCGCGTCGCGCTTGCCTTGGTTGGCGTCCGGGTGAAACTGCTTGACGAGCTTGGTGTAGCGCTTGCGCACTTCCTCGCTCGTCGCGCCCTCGTCGAGACCCAGATCGTGCAGCGCCTTGAGCGCCATCTTGGACACGACCTTGCGGCGCGGCAGGTTGTCGGCGCTGCCCGGATCGACCCCGTCGCCGAAGATGGTGTAGCCTTCGGCCGTGGCCGCCGTCGCGCCCGCCTTGCGGCGCTTATTGGCCTGGGCGCGCTCGGCGGTGTTCTTGCGTACGTCCCAGGTCGGGCGGTGGCCGTGGCGCACCCCGACCTGCCATTCGGTGATGTCGGCGTCGCTCATGCCCTGGAAGAAGTTCCAGTTCTTGTTGTATTCGCGCGCATGGGCCTGGCAGAAATTATGGTATTCGCGCAGCCGGTCCGGCGATTTCGGAGCCTTGCAGCCTCCCATCTTGTCGCAGCCCGCCCACTCGCAGGGCTCCTGGTCCGGCTTTTTCTTCTTCTTGGCGCGCGCGGCGCTGATGTCGATGCCTTTGGATTTCCAGGAAGAGGCCAAGAGGTGCTCCGGATCGAATGCGAGGGGTGGAATTGGGTCTGATTTGGGACGGGGCAACATGGCGCTGAAGGCTCGCGGAATCAAGGGAGGATCACGGCCCGCCCGCCGCGCCGCGCAGTCGACGCGCGCGAGCCAAGGCGCTATGCCGCCGCCATGTCCGACCTTCTCGCCCAGATCGACGCGCGCTTGCGCGCCGCTTTCGCCCCGACCCGGCTTTCCGTGGAAGACGAATCCCACCTTCATGCGGGTCATGGCGGCGCGGCGGAACATGCAGCCGAGTTCGGCGCGACCGAGCCGAGCCACATCCATGTCGACATCCAGGCCCCCGCCTTTTCCGGCCAGTCGCGCCTGGCACGCCACCGCGCCGTGATGGACGCGATGGGAGACACGGTAGAGCGCCTCCACGCGGTCCGCCTGACCATCGGGGACGGCGAAGCGAGCTAGAAACCCAGCGCATCCGCCTGGCCCGCCTGGCCGGCCAGGTTCAGCACTCGATGACGTTCACGGCCAGCCCGCCCTGGCTGGTCTCCTTGTACTTGCTGGACATGTCCAGGCCGGTCTGGCGCATGGTCTCGATCACGGCATCCAGACTGACGATCATCTGGCCGGGCGCATGCAGGGCGAGGCGGGCGGCATTGGCCGCCTTGACCGCGCCGATGGCGTTGCGCTCGATGCAGGGAATCTGCACCAGCCCGCCGACCGGGTCGCAGGTCAGGCCCAGATTGTGCTCCATGCCGATCTCGGCGGCGCTGGCGACCTGTTCCGGCGTGCCGCCCCAGATCGCACAGAGCCCGCCCGCCGCCATGGAGCACGCCACGCCGACCTCGCCCTGGCAACCCATCTCCGCGCCCGAGATCGAGGCGCGCTGCTTGTAGAGCAGGCCGATGCCGCCCGCCGTCAGCAGAAAGCGCCGCGTCTGATCGACCTGCAGGGTTCCGTCCCCACCACTATCGAGCGTGTCGTGGCAATAGTGGCGAATGATCGCCGGGATGATGCCCGCCGCGCCGTTGGTCGGCGCCGTGACGACCTGGCCGCCCGCCGCATTCTCCTCGTTCACCGCCATGGCGTAGACGTTGAGCCAGTCGAACAGCGCCTCGCGCTCATTGGGCGGGGCGCTCGTCAGCTTGGCC
>JBATXP010000246.1:0-3681 GCA_049673465.1 Litorimonas sp. | reverse complement strand
GGGCGCTCGGCCTGCCGCGCCGCGCCCAGGGCGGAGGTGTCGGCGACCTCGAAGGCGTGCAGCGTTTCGGGATCATATTCCTTGGACGTCAGCACCGTGTAGAGAACGGTGGCGAAGAGGATCGCCGCCCCGACGAGAAAGGCGATCTTGACGGAGTCCGGCACGACATTCGCGTCCGCCGTATTGGCCGCGCCGAGAAACGTGTTCGCCCATTCCGGCAGTTTGGATCCGACATAGCCGCCCGCGCCGATGAAGAAGCCCTGTATGGCATATCCCAGCGTGCGCTGCTTGGTGTTCAGATTGTCGCCCACGAAGGCGCGGAACGGCTCCATGGAAATATTGAGGGACGCGTCCAGGATCCAGAGCGACCCGGCCGCGATCCAGAGCGCCGGGCTGTTGGGCATGAACAGCAGGGCGAACGAGGCCAGCAGCGCGCCGAGCAGGAAATAGGGCCGTCTGCGCCCGAACCGGTTCCATGTCCGGTCCGACATGTAGCCGACGATCGGCTGCACGATCAGGCCCGTCACGGGTCCCGCGAGCCAGTAGAGGGCGAGCTTGTCGGCGTCCGAGCCCAGGGTGGAGAAGATGCGCGACGCGTTGGCATTCTGCAGGGCGAAGCCGATCTGCAGGCCGAAGAAGCCGACCGCCATGTTGACGATGGACAGGATCGGCAGGCTGGGTTTCAATCCCGTGTCGGGCGGCGTCGCGGCGACGGAGCCCTGATAGGCAGGTGCGGTCATGAAGGTCCCCTTGGTCTCGCGACGGCCCGTCCCCCTTTGGACGATTCCGGCATCGCAAACTTTTGCATTTCAATGCAAGTCCTTACACGCCCTGGCAAGGGGAAAACTCGCCATTCCGCCGCGCCCCGAACTCCCGCGTCTCGTCTTTTGCAGCGCGCACGAAAAAACCCGCCACGATGGGCGGGTTTCGATCTGGGCGTGTTCGGCGACCTATCGGTCGTCGCGGCGCTCGAACTCGGAGGCGGCGGAACAGGCTTCGGCATGGGCCTTCTGCAGCAGGGCGACGCCTTGGCCGTCCAGCTGGCCGTCTTCGATGCAGTCCTCGATGCGGGCCGCGAGGAAGCGTTCGCCATTGGCGACGCTGCTCATCGCGCCGTGCTCGTCGTCGCGGAACACGTTGGCGAAGTTGACCCAGCCGCGGTGCACGGCGCCGCGCATGGTGCCGTATGTGGACGGCTCGCCGCCCAGCTCGCGAACGTGGTTCTGAACCTGGCCGATCAGGGCGGACCGCTCTTCGGCGCGCTTGGCGAACTCGCTCTTCAGGGCGAAGCTGTCATCCGCCTCGTCGGCGGCTTCCTTGTAGCCCTTATAGCTGTCGATCATCAGGCGCGTCACGTCGTTCAGCTCCTCGATCGTGTCTTCCTTGGTCAGGACGCCGGGGGTTGGGGTGTTGGTGATATCCATGGGTGAGGAAATCCTTTCTCTCTTCTCGGTGATTGTGCCGTTGCAACGAGAAGAGCGGCCCGATTGTTCCGAAAAGGGGTGACGGCCCGGTCAGTCCCGCGCCCTCCAATGCTCCCGGAACCAGTTCTCGAACGCCGCGCGCGCCTCCGCGCCGAGGTGCAGGCCCTGCTTGGTCCGACGGAACAGGATATCGTCCGCCGTGCGCGCCCATTCGTGGGCCATCAGGTAACGCGCTTCGGCCTCCGTCAGTTGCGCGCCGAAGCGCCGTCCCAGATCGATGTCCGGCCCGTCGCCCAGCACCAGCGTGACGCGCGTGCCGTAGGCGCGACACAAATGCAGCAGCACGTCGCCCGGCACGCCCGGATAGCGCGCGGCCTGTTCGTGGACGAAGCCGTCAAAGTCGTTGGCGGGTCCGGCCGTGAGAGGGATGTCGCCACCGGGCAGGATCGCCTCCGCCGTCCAGCCGTCGCCCGCTTCGCCGTACCAGTCCGCCAGCTTGTCCATCGCATGTTCCGCCAGCTTTCGCGACGTGGTGATCTTGCCGCCATAGATGGACAAAACGGGTCTCGACCCGGACAGCTCGTCAATGTCCAGCACATAGTCGCGCGTCACGGCGGACGCGTTCTCGTTCTTGTCGTCGTAGAGCGGGCGCACTCCGGCATAGCTCCACACCACGTCTGCTGCGGTGATGTCGTCTTCGAAATACTCGCTTGCCGCCGCGCAGAGATAGTCCGTCTCCGCCGCGCTGATCTCCATCGGTCCGGGCGCGGCCTCCCACGGCACGTCGGTCGTCCCGATCAGGGTGAAGTCGCGCTCATACGGAATGGCGAAGACGATCCGGTCGTCCGCATTCTGGAAGATGTAGGCATGGTCGCCCGGAAACAGCCGCCGGGTCACGATGTGGCTGCCCTTGACCAGACGGACGGCCGTGTCGTTGCTGTCGCGCTTGATCTTGAACAGCACCTCGTCCACCCACGGCCCGGCCGCGTTGACCACCCCGCGCGCCACCAGGTCGGAGCCGTCCGAGAGCGTGGCGCGGTAGCCCTCCGGGTGCGCCTCCAGTGCCGTCACTTCGATCCCGACCCGGATGTCCGCGCCCCGATGCTGCGCGTCCAGCGCGTTCAGCACGACCAGCCGCGCATCCTCCACCCAGCAATCGCTATATTCGAACCCCGTCTTCAGCCGCGCCTCCAGCACGCCCGCATGGGGCGGCTCGCGCAGATCGACCGATTTCGTGCCCGGCAACAGCTCCCGCCCGCCCAGATTGTCGTAGAGCAACAGGCCCAGCCGCAGCATCCAGGCTGGGCGCATGCCTTTCCCATTCTGGCCCTTGTCGTAGGGCAGCACGAAGCGCATCGGCCAGATGATGTGCGGCGCGGATCGCAACAGCACTTCGCGCTCGATCAGCGCCTCGCGCACCAGGCGGAACTCGTAATATTCCAGATAGCGCAACCCGCCATGGATCAGCTTGGTCGACGCGCTCGACGTATGCCGCGCCAGATCGTCCTTCTCGCACAGCACCACCGACAAACCCCGCCCCGCCGCATCCCGCGCGATCGCCGTCCCATTGATGCCACCCCCGATGACGAGGAGGTCCACGGGGTGAGGGGAAGAAGTCATGCGGCGCACATAGAGGAAGAGCGGATGCGCGGGAAGGGAGGGAAGGCCCCCCCGCAGGCGGTCACATGCCGGTCCCCCTTCCGCCCCTTCGGGGCATCTTGCGGTAGAAGAACTCAGGGCAAGGCAATCACGATAGACTGTTCCTCCCCCGCAAGGGGGGTTGCGACCCAGCGGCGTAGCGCGCCGCGACTCGCATGGGCCGGAGCGTGGCGAAGGTCGGAGGGGAACACCCAGAATAAGCCGCGCGCAGCGCGCCCTTATATGGACGGTGCAAACACGCCGTTCCCGCTGTCCCTTCTCCCCCGCTCATCCCCGCGCACGCGGGGATCCAGTGGCTCACCCACCTCTCGGCCGGCCGGGACCCCGCACCCACGTCGAGGCCGTGGCAAGGACTGGATCCCCGCGTGCGCGGGGATGAGCGGAGAAAAAGAAGGTCGTGGCGAACGGAAAAGACCCTCATCCTCACTTATGGCTGTCGTGAGGACACAGTAAGCCCTTGTTTTCCCTGCCGACTGCAAGTTTCTCCGGGAAAATGATCCTCACTTTGGGGGTATGCCCGTATCTTACTTCCTGTTTCCTGTCGGCACGAGGGGCTGTATCGCCCTCACGTCAGGAGACGTTCGGTGGGCTGGACGAT
>JBATXP010000245.1:0-7474 GCA_049673465.1 Litorimonas sp. | reverse complement strand
CCTGCCGCCACGCCCCGCCACCGACCTGCGGCTTGATCACGATCCGGTCCGTCCCGAAGCGCTCGAACGCGGCGTCCGCGTCGGCTTCGCTCACTTGGTCGACGCGCCGGGTCGGCAGGGTCTTCGCCCCGCGGCGCTCCATCTCCTCCAGATAGGCCTTGTCGCTGTTCCAGCGCAGCAGCGCTGGCGGGTTCAGCACGGTCGTGCGCGCCGCCGCCCGCTCCATCACGGACAGGAAGCGCGCCTCGTTGCCTTCGAAATAGTCCCACACCATGAGCGGCAGAAGCGCGTCATACGCGTCTGCCTGCTCGTCCGCCCTGTCCCACAGGACCGGATCGACACTCATTCCCACTTTTGCAAAGGCCGGGCGCAGCGAGGCGAGCTGTTCGTCGAACTCGAAATGGTCCTCCCGGCGACCATCCGCGCCGGGCAGGAGGTTGGCGGAAACGAGCAGTCCGATGCGCATGGGCCAGGTCCCGTGAAGAAAGCGTCCGTGTAAAAATCTGTGACGCGGGCAGAGTCCCGCGCTATGGGCCGCGCCATCGAGCGTCAACCGGGATCCCGGGCAACCGGATGCGCTCCTGGGCAGAACGGGTCTTCCACATGTCATCGCACTACCACGTCGTCGGCATCGGCAACGCCATCATGGACGTCATTGCCCCGGTCACGGACGACTTTCTCGACCGGTACGGCATGACCAAGGGCACGATGGCGCTGATCGATCAGGGGCGCGCGCTCGACCTGACCGATGCCTTCCGGAACAATGGCGACCCGCAGACCATCGCCGGCGGCTCCGCCGCCAACACGCTGGTCGGCATCGCGGAGATGGGCCTGCGCGGGGCCTATATCGGCAAGACGGGCCGCGACCATACGGGCGAAGCGTTGGCGCAGGGCTACCGCGACGCCGGGCTCGACTTCGCCACCACGCCGACCGACACGGGCACGGCGTCCGCGCGCTCCATGATCGCCGTCACCCCGGACGGGGAGCGCACCATGAACACCTTTCTCGGCGCGTCGGTGGAGTTCGACAAGGCCGACGTGGTCGATGCCATGATCCGTGCCGCCGACACGCTCTACCTCGAAGGCTACCTGTTCGACGGCGACGCCGCCAAGGCCGCCTTCGTTCACGCCGCCGAAGTGGCGCGCGCGTCCGGCGGTCGCGTCGCCATCACCCTGTCCGACCCGTTCTGCGTGTCGCGCCACCGCGACAGCTTCCGCCACCTGGTCGACCATCAGTGCGACATCGTCTTCGCCAACCAGGAGGAACTGCTGACCCTCACGGAATCCGATACCGTCGAGGCGGGATTGGACGCGATCGAACGCGACGACCTCGTGCTCTGCGTGACGTGCGGCTCCAAGGGGTCGATCATCAGCGACCGGGGCGAGCGCCACACCATCCCGGTCGCGTGGGCGGAAACGCTGGTCGACACGACAGGCGCGGGCGATCAGTACGCCGCCGGCGTGCTGGCGGGACGCGCGCTCGGCCTCGGCTGGGCGGATGCGGGCTATCTCGGCTCCCTCGCCGCCGCCGAAGTGATCGGCCATTACGGAGCGCGTCCGGAAACGCCGGTGCATGACTACGCGGTGAGCAAGACCTCGGGATGAGCAGGATGTTGGGTTGAGGGGCGCGACCCACTCATACTCCATCGCCGCTTGCTCGCGCGCGCCCACCCGCTAAAGCTGGCCGGAACGCCCCACGCCGCCACGGAAGCCTCCCCGCCATGAAATCCATCCACGACATCCCGCTCCTGCTGCTCGTCGTCGTCGCGGCGGCGGCCGCCTTCGGCTTCTGGGGGCTGGGCGCGTCGGGCGCGCTGGCCTCGCCCATCGCGGTGGGGGACACCTACCTGCTGAAGTCGGTCGCGGGACTGGCCAAGGACGCGCTGTTCGTGCCGCTGCGGCCGCTCATGTACGCGCTGATCATCCTGTCGATCGGCAGCTCCATCGCCATTTCCACCGGGGGGCTGGGGGCGAAGTTCGTTCGCGTGCTGGCCTTCTTCCTCACCTTCTCGCTGATCGGCATGGCCATCGCCATCGCCGCCTATTTCCTGTTCGCCGGCGAGACCATCCTGCCCGACCCGTCCGTGGTCGGCGACAGCGGCACGGAGCTGGAGCAGTCGCCATTCGCGGCCAAGATCTACGGCGTGCTGACCAGCGCGCTGATGATCTGCATCTATACCGGGCTGATCTTCGGCGCGGCCCTGAAGCGCCTCGGCCTGGGCCGCGAAGCGGACGCGATCAGCGACATGTTCATCGCAGGCTTCCGCAAGTTCCTGCAATACACGATCCCGCTGGCCGTGTTCGGCTCCATCACGCTCGCCCTGGCCCGGCCCGGCGGCTGGGAAAGCCTGGTGGACCTCGCCAACCTGCTCAAGCCCTATCTGCTCGCCATGATCCTGACCTGGCTGATCATCGTGGCGGTCACGGCGGCGATGCAGGGGCGCGGCCTCGGCTTCGTCCTGCGCGCCATCCTGCCCCAGGCGCTGGTCGCCTTCTCCACCTCGTCCTCCATCGCCACGCTGGTCGCGACCAAGAAGGCCTGCAACGATCTCGGCGCGAACGGCGACGAGGCGACGCCCTTCTTCACCATCGGGGCGACCATCAACATGGTGGGCACGCTGATCGGGCTGCTCCTGATGAGCCTCTACGCCATGAGCGCCTATGGGCTCGACGTATCCCTGGGCGACGCGCTGGTCGTGGGCTTCCAGACCCTCGTCTTCGCGACGGCCGCCGCCGGAACGCCGTCCGCATCGGTCGTGCTGCTCCAGGACATTCTCGTCAGCCAGGGCGTGTCGGCGGAATATGCGACCTATGTCACCGCGCTGATCATCACCATCGACACGCTGATCCTCGACCGACTGCGCACCGTGCTCAATACGCAGTCCGACTCCATGAGCACGGCCAACGGGCTGAAACTCTACTACCGCAAGCCGCGCGTGCTGGTGGACGACGCGACGGGATAGGCGTCAGGCGAGGAGCGCGGAGAATAGCTGCCAAGCGGCGAGCGCGAATAGCACCCGTGCGGACGCCCCGAGGTCGGGACGAGCGGCGGCGCGTTCTGCGAGCATCAGCGCCGTGATGACGATCATCACCCCCATGCCGTGTCCGCCAACCATGGGCAGGGTCATCAGCAGGAAGCAGCTGCCGGCACAGCGCAGGCCGTGATCGAATCCGAAACGGATCATGATGCGATCCGACGCCCATCCGCCCGGACCCATGACGGGCACCCGGTGACAGGCTCGAAGCAGGCGTCGCTTGGACGGTGTGAGTTGCCAGACTGCGGCTCCCGCTGCGCCCAGCGCGCCCGCCCAGGGCATGGCCTGCAGCGCGCTCAGGGCGGCTTCGATAGAGGCCAGGACCAACCAGGCGAGCGGATAGGCCAGGGCCCAGACCACCGAATAGGCGCAGACGAACAGGCAGACGGCCCGCAACCGTTCGGACCGGAAACTGCGGCGCGCGAGATAGGTCGCCGGGGGCACGAGCGTCGGCCACATCATCGCGACGACCATCACCGCCCACTGGCCGGGCGCGAGCGATGGGCTCGCCGACATGGCGGTCCCCGGTCCCCGTCCGCCCCTACAGATGGTCGCGTCCAGAAAGAACAGGCTCGGCGTTTCGGCGGGCGGCGCGGCCATGCGTTCGGCAACGGCCAGCCACGTCGTGCCAAGGACCAGCCACGCCCAGGCGACGAGGGCCGGCAGGACGACAAGCTGAAAGACAGGGGGCGATAATGCGCGCAGGCCGCGGCGTGTCAGCAGCGTCCGTCCGACATCCCGGAGCGCGACCAGCAGAACCGGGTTAGAAACGAACGCGTCTGTTCGCGCCAATCGCGGCGCCCCCATCCGGGCCTACTCTATGTAGAGACTGATGCGCCCCACCGTGATGGATGGCGGTTCGTCCATGGCGCCGCGCATCTCGTCAGTCTCCATGGCCAGTTCCATCTCGTGAGGGATGTAGCCGTCCGCTGCGTCGGACCGCTCCGGCTGGAGCGGCTCGAAGCTCACCTGCAGCGTGTCGGACCCATCTCTCAGGCCGAGGCGCTCGGCGACCGGGGTGATATCCAGAATCCGGGTCAGTCCGCTTCCGCCATGCTCGCTCGCCGGATCGCTGGCGACGGTCAGGCCGAACGTCGTCAGCAGGCCTGCCGGAACCGGTTCCAGATCGTCGTCCGGCACATCGACATAGACCATGAAGTCGCCGGGCTGGCCGCTGCCCTTGATGTTCTCCAGATTGAGATAGGCGCGCGGCGGCGGACCGAAGTCGCCCGATTTGAGGGTCATAAGTCGCTGCCGACCCGTCTGGAGCGACAGCGTAGCAACGGGTGCCCCGGACAGAAGGTCGAGACTCGAGTCGCTGGTCCCGATCAGTTCGGGCTCGCGGTCGTCGCGCATGAATACCTCCAGGGCCAGTCTCTTGTTCGCGGTCTGGTGGACGGTTTGGCGCATCTCGTCCTCGTCCGTCTCGACATTGTCCAGATCGTCATAGACGTAACCGTGCAGGACGGCGCGCGTATCGATCATGTCGTTGCAATCGAAATGGAACACGGCTCCGGATCCGTCATGCAGTGTAAAGCGCTGGCCGCTGCGCCATGCCGGGTCCGTCGGCTCGTCATGGTTGGGCTCTTGGTGCCACATCTCCCACAAGCGGTCTATGTTGGCGTGGTGCAACCAGAAAATCGGATCGCGCGCGGCGAGTTCCACGAGACCCATATTTCCGCCGACCTGGACGTGGACGACATTGTGCGGAACGCTTTCCAGTTCGCCGCTGACTTGGCCCGCATGACTGAAGCCGGTCGGAGGACCGCCGAACCCCGGGGGGACGCCCTCGCCCGCCCGCGAGAAGACATCCTCCTTCAAGGCGGCTCGGCTGACCTGGGTATCGGTCAGGCCGACCTTGCCGCTGGGGGGCGTGTTGCGGCGGGAGAATAACGGGTTGCGGGTCCCATCTTGGGTGGGAGCGCGGAACGCTTCGGGAAGATATCGCGCATAGGGCTGGACGGATAGCGGCTCCGTATAGTCCCAGTAGGGAAGAGCCCAGTCCGACGGTCCGCCCAGACGGGCCACCTTGTCCGCGACGATCGCCTCGAATGCCGTGATGTAGCCGCGGTGCCATGGCAGAAAATACCAGCTCTGGTGCTGGCACCTGCTGAAGTAGGGGTTGAACGTCGATCTGTCCGGATCACCGTGGATGTTGGCCTGGAACCACCAGCTATCATACTGGGTCGGCGGGATGGCCTGCATGGCCTCGACGGCCAGGGAATACCAATGCAGCGTCCGGTCGCCCGCATCCAGATTCAGAACGTTCCGTCTTACACGCACCATGACCCTGCCCCCGTCTCGATGGATCACCGTAACACATATGACGGTTGCAGGAAAGCCCGGTGCAATTGGGGGTGTCTTTCCCGGACCGAAACCCTAAAGCGCCGCCAGATCCAGCACCTGCATGACGGGGACGTGGTCGCTGGGCTTTTCGCGGGTGCGCCAGCCGGTGTGGATGGCGTGGCCTGCGGGGCCGGGGGCTTCGACGGCGGGTTTCAGGGCCGGGCTGACCCAGATGTGGTCGAGGCGGCGGCCGCGGTTGGAGGCCATGACGTCCTTGGCGCGGTAGCTCCACCAGCTGTAGAGCTTGTCGTCGTCCGAGGCGAAGAGGCGGGACGTGTCGGTGAAGTCGTGGCTGCGGCGCAGCTCCTCCAGAAGGGCGACCTCGCCGGGCGTGTGGCTGACCACCTTGAGGAGCTGCTTGTGGCTCCACACGTCGTTTTCGTGCGGGGCGATGTTGAAGTCGCCGACGATGACCTGGTGCACGTCGCCGTCGCGGAAGCGCGTCTCGAAATAGAGGCGCATCGCCTCGATGAAGTCGAGCTTGTGGCCGAACTTGTCGTTGACCTCCCGGTCGGCCACGTCGCCGCCCGCCGGGATGTAGAAATTGTGCAGCTCGAAATCGCCCGCATCGCCTAGGGAGGCGTCCGCCACCACGCGCGTGCTGACGTGGCGGGCGTGATCGAGCGGGCAGAAGGCTGTGGGAAGGCGTTCCAGCGGCAGGCGGGAGATCGTCGCCGCCCCGTGATAGGCCTTCATCCCGGCGACCTCGATGTGATCATAGCCCAGCGCCCGGAAACCCTCCATCGGGACCTGGTCGTTCTGGCACTTGATCTCCTGCAGGCAGAGAATGTCGGGGCTCTCCTCCCGCAGGAAGTCCAGCACCAGCCCCTCGCGCAGGCGCACGGAGTTGATGTTCCAGGTGGCGACGGAGACTTGCATGGGACGGGTCTAACCCAGACAGACGAGGGCGTCAGTCGGGAAATGACGCCCGAGTCAGAAGAGCACCCCATATCTTTCCGCTCATCCCCGTGAATGCGGGGATCCAGTGGCTCGCGAAGCTGACGGGCAAAGCAGAACCCCGCTCACCCATCGCAACGGAATGGCAAGGACGAGATCCCCGCGTTCGCGGGAATGAGCGGAAGGGTTTTTTTTAGGGCCGGGCGGCCTACCGCCGCCGTCGGTCCCGCCGATCCTCCCGCTCGTCGCGCAGGATGAACAGGCGCGGGTCGAGGCGGGCATTATATTGCAGATCGGATAGTTGCACGGTGGTCACGCCGCCGAACTCGTCCGCGATGACCCACTGGCTGAGCGCCAGCGTGTTCGGGTCGAACACCAGCGTCATGGTGCCGTCCAGCTGGCCGGAGCCGTCGCGCGCGGTGACGCGGGTCTCGCCGGGCAGTTTCTGCAGGGCGATCACCTCCACATCCTCGGCGAGATTGACGTTCTCCTTGAGGAAATAGTTAAGCGGCGTGGCCGATAGCGGCACCCGGTCGAACGTCTCCAGCTGGCGGTCCTGCTGCACCAGGGTCACCCCGTCCGAGACGATCAGCAGCGGGTTGGGCGCGTCATATTCGAACCGTACCCGGCCGGGCCGTTGCAGATAGACCGTGCCGCCCGAAACCGAGCCGTCCGCCCCGTACTGGGTAAAGCGGCCCTGGAAGCTGACCGTGCCGTTCAGCGCCGCGTCGATGCGGGCGAGGTCCTGGCGGACCGTCTCCACATGGGTGAAGGCGGGCAGGGTGGCGGCCGGGATCTGCTGGGGCGGTGCGACGGCGGTGGACTGGGCCAGAACGGCCAAGGGAGCGGCGGCGGTCAGCAGGGCGGCGCAGAGCAAGTGGGAAAGGCGTTTCATGGGGGCGCTATAGCGCGCGGGCGCTAAACGGCGACTGAACGCGCCTCTCATCTTCCTTAAACTTCCGCCATCTTCCTAAGGGGGTCCGAACGCTGTAGGGGCGGCGCATGAAGACCTTGGGGATCATCGGCGCGGATGGGCGCATGGGCCGTGCCGTGGCAGCCGCCGCGGACGGGCGCTATTTTGTGGCGGCCCGCATCACGCTGGACGCACCGAACCCGGCCGCCCTGTCGGACTGCGAGGCCGTGGTGGACTTCTCCGCTGGTCCCGCTCTCCGCGCCGCCCTGCCGCATGTCCCGGA
>JBATXP010000244.1:0-1808 GCA_049673465.1 Litorimonas sp. | reverse complement strand
ACCTTGACGAGATTAGTGCTGCTTAAACGGACATTCCGCAGGTCGACTAACCAGTCAGATAATACTTTTGACAAGTGGCACCAAAGCAGCGAAGAACCTTTAGTCGCTCAGGCGTCAAATTAGACACTTGCGCTTGACCATTGAGCACGACCAGATGAATTGCCTGAAAGGCTTGAAAGACCCAGCGCAAAGTGGGCGATTGTATGGGTTGTTTACGCTGATTGAGAATGGTGTCGTTCGTCTCTGCTAAGACTTGGCGTAAGTGCCTTTGGGCGAGCGTGTAGACCATTAGAGATAGCCCCATGATGGTCGCTAAGGCAACAATCCGCTCAGGGGTTTTGAGAAATACGCTAGCGGCAAAGAACATTGGGTCTTTTAGCATCTTGAAGCCACCCTCAGCCGCCTGTTGACCTTTGTAATCAGTGAGGATGGTTTCGGGGGTAACGGTTGGGTCATCAACGAGATTGGTCGCCAAGATAAAGCGCCCCGCTTTGCGTTTGGCCCGCTCAATAGCGGTGTCATCTTCAATCACAGTAGCGACCGCTCGATACGTTATCCGGGTAGGGGTTGCCCCCTTTTTCGGACGCCCTGAGTGTTCGTAATGAGGCTGTTCAACCACCGTGAGGTCACTCAGCTTGTGATAACGCCAACTATCCGCGATTGCGTTTGCCTGAATAAGTGCATCCTCCGAGCATTCAAAGTCAGTCTGCTGTTGGGCTCTCCACTGTTTTTCAGCCCGTTTGAGCTGTTTCTCAACCTGCTTATCGACTTGAGCGTGGTCACTGCCTATTCGCGCTTGATTTTCGACCACCACCCAGAGCTGATTGACATCGCCGTAGGTGCTACACACACTGCTGAATCGATAGCCAGGGCGCTCGCTGGGGATAAAATCTGCTGTGCTCAAATCAGTGACTAGGGCTTGTGCTGCTGATAGCGTTAGCGGCACCCGTGTAATCCAGCGCAAGTCTCCTAGCTTTGAGAGATTCTCTGCGCTGTAAAGCGCAGCATCCGCAACCAAGAGACCCTCAACATCCCATTGCTGGGCGAACGCTTGAAGGCGCTCGGCAAACACGGCTTTGTCTGACTGATTGCCACTGGCAACCTGAAAGCCCAAAGGCACCGCACCGTCATTGCTACAGATCACTTCGGTGATGAACTGTTTCAAGTCAGCTCGATGGTCTTTGGAATGGCCATGCGTAATCTCAATACAACCAGGCTCTGTTGACAAGTCCTCATAAGCACCCTGAACACTGAAGCTACTACTATCCAAGTGATATCGCTTGGCGTCTAGTCCAAAGACCTGGTAAGCGTCCATCGCTATCAGGCTGAAGAACTCGCTCGGACCATACGACCAAATCTTATCGAGTAGACGACCTAAGTAGTCATCATTGAGATGCGAGGGTTCTATCCCCTCACCTAACAAATGACTGGTCGCTTTGCCGAGAAAAAAGCTTTCATACAGATACAGCGGCGCACTCACAAATCCTAAGCCATTGAGAATCATCGCTTTTATCCCCTGGCCGGGACTGACAATTTGCTGTCGATGGATGCCTAAACACTCATTTGCACGCACCTCTAACCCCATTTGGTCTACAATTCCTGCAATGATTCCTAGGTGGTCAAGGTTTTGGACTTCCATCGGTACGCTCGCTTTATCATTGAAAAAACGATACCGAATTATTGCTCAAACCTATTCCCTAACCTGCGGAATGTCCGGTCTCAGCTAATGGTTTCAGCCAATAGTTTCAGTCAATAGTCTTAGCCAAAAGCTAATCTCAGCCAATAGGAGCTTGCAAGCTACCTTGCAA
>JBATXP010000243.1:0-2334 GCA_049673465.1 Litorimonas sp. | reverse complement strand
GCCTCGAAGGCCAGGATCGCGTCGCGCGTCTTGCCGATCAGCCCGTGCATGACGATGCCCAGCGGCGTGCTGCTGCGCGTGCGAAAACCCATGTGCAGGGCCCGCATGAACAGCGCTTCCACATTGTCCGGGTCGCGATCCAGCGCGTCTTCGGCCAGATCGATCGCGTCCTTGGCGTGGTCCTTGGCGTCGTCCACGCGCATCAGCATGATCTCCGCCGCCATGACTTCCGCCGCGACGTTGAGCCCGTCCACCGTGTCGGTCGCAAGCGCCGTCGTCCTGGCCTCGGCATAGCGCCCGGCATCCAGCAGGTCGCGCGCCGCGTCGGAGGCGTGGGCGGGGAGGGCGAGGAGGCAGAGCAGGAGAGAGAGGAGGGCTTTCATCATGAGGTGTATAGCATGGTTCGCGAAAAAGCGGATCGTTGCAAGCGCATGTCCTCCCGGCCTTCGTCCCCGGCAATGAATGACGGAGACGGTTCCTGGATGGTTTGCCTACCCCAACCGCGCCTCGATCATCTCCGCCGTTTCCTCGGGCCCGTAGATCGCCACGAAGGACCCGAAGCGTGGACCCTGGCTCTGGCCCATCGTCACCTCGTAGATCGCCGTGAACCAGTCGCGCAGGTTCTCGAACGCATGGTCCTTGCCGACCGTGAAGGTCAGCGTCTGCAGGGCCTCGCCGTCTTTCGCCTCCTGCGCGTCCACGACGCGCAGCCGCGCCGCCAGATCGGCCAGCGCGGCCCGTTCCGCATTCGTCGGCTCGCGATACGACTTCTCCGGCGCGACGAAGTCTCGGTAGTAGCGCACCGCATAGTCGCACAGCCGGTCCAGCTCCGGGTTGGACTCCGGGGACGCGTCCGGCGCGTAGCGGGTGATGAACCCCCAGAGGATATCCTTGGAGGATGCGTTGGCCGCGCTGACCAGGTTGAGCAGCAACTGGAACGACAAGGGCGGCACGTAGGTTGGCGGCTGGCCGGAATGGATGTGCCAGACCGGGTTGTTCAGCCGCTGCTTTTCGTCCTGTCCGGGATAGGCGGCGAGGTGCTGGTAGTACTCGTCCACCATCTTCGGAATGACGTCGAAATAGAGTTTCTTGGCCTGGCGCGGGCGCAGGAACTGGAACAGCGACAGCGACTCGGCCGGCGCATATTCCAGCCAGTCCTCGACCGAGATGCCGTTGCCCTTGGTCTTGGAAATCTTCTCGCCCTGCTGGTCGAGGAAGAGCTCGTAGACATATTGCACGGGCGGCTCGCCCCCGAGGATGCGGCAGATCTTCGAATAGATCGGGGCATTGTCCTGGTGGTCCTTGCCGAACATCTCGAAGTCCACGCCCAGCGCGGCCCAGCGCATGCCGAAATCCGGTTTCCATTGCAGCTTCACGTTCCCGCCCGTGACGGGGACCGTGACCTCGGTTCCGTCCTCATCGTCGAACGTCACGGTTCCGGCTTCCGCATCGACCCGCTTCATCGGCACGTAGAGCACGCGGCCCGTGGCAGGGCTGATCGGCAGGATGGGCGAATAGGTCGCGCGCCGCTCCTCGCCCAGCGTCGGCAGCATGACGCCCATGATCTCGTCATATTTCTCCAGCGTCTTGAGCAGCCACGGATCGTAGGTGCCGTCCCGGTAGAGCTCGGTCGCGCTGCGGAACGCATAGTCGAAGCCGAACCCGTCGAGGAAGCTCTGCAACCGCGCATTCATGTGCGCCCCGAAGCTGTCATGGGTGCCGAACGGGTCGGGGACGGAGGTGAGGGGGCGTTGCAGGTGCGGCTCCAGCTCCGCCGGATTGGGCACCGTGCCGGGGATCTTGCGCATCCCGTCCATGTCGTCGGACACGCACAGCATCACGGTCGGAATCCGTCCGCCCGTCATCGCCTCGAAGGCGTGGCGCACCATGGTGGTGCGGACCACTTCGCCGAACGTGCCGATATGCGGCAGGCCGGACGGTCCGTAGCCCGTTTCGAACACGACCGGGCGGTCGCGACGAATGCCGCGCTTTTGCTCGATGAACAGCCGTTTGACGATGTTCCGCGCCTCCTCGACCGGCCAGGCCTTGGACTTGGCGAACTCCGGGTCGAGGTCTTTCAGGTCGATATTCTGGGGGTCGATCATGGCCGGGCGCTTAGAGGGTGAGGGAGGAAAAGTATACGGCCGCGCAGGGGCAGTGGTGCGACCGGACCGCACCGTCCGGCAAGAAGAGCGTTTTGTGCCGAGAGTGGCACGAAGCGCGGGCCTCGTTCCGGCGAAGGAACGAGAGTTGGGTTACCTTTTTACGCTGGCCCGAGGCCCGCGCGTCCGGTGAACGCACCTGGCGTTAGCGCTTTGGCTCCGACGGCCCGCA
>JBATXP010000242.1:0-1580 GCA_049673465.1 Litorimonas sp. | reverse complement strand
CAGCTGGGCCATCATGGCCTCGTAGGTCGCTCCGACGGCCCCAACGTCCTGCGAGGCCGTCGCGGTCGCCGTCGCCGAGGCCCCCGCAGCGGCGACGGCCCCGATCGCCTCGCGTTGGGCGAGGGTCCGGAGGCGGTGGGCGCGAAGGATGTTCATGGGGCTCTCCTGGAGGGGTCGGTCGAAGGGTGGGGCCTGCCCGTGACGGGCTCACCAAGGTGGCGCGCGAAGGCAGGCCTGGGGGTCTACTGCCAGCCGCCCGCGCCGTCGGGCTGCCGGATGCCCGTGAGCAGGGCGCCCTTGTCGTAGTCTTCCACGACATAGGCTTCGTTGACGGACTGATAGTCCTCCAGGCGGTCGCGCTTGGCGTTGTCCACGATGGTGCGGCGGCGCGAGCCACGCTGATAGTAGACGGACAGGTTGTCGAGCGAGGTGATGAAAATGGCGTCGGCCGGGAAGAAGGGAACGATCATGGGCGGCAGCGTGCCGATCAGCCCGTTGATGAGCAGGGTCTGCAGGGCGGCGCGTTCCGTCGGGGCGTCGTGCGTGTCCAGGGCGGCGGTGTTCTTGTCCACGACGAGCGCGCTGCCCATGATGGCGACGAGGTCGGTGGAGTTGGCGTGCCAGGGGGCGATCAGTTCGTGGCGGGCGGCATAGATCGCCGCGTCGAGCGTCGCGAAGTCGTGCGCGCTGGTCTGGGCATCGCCGCTGACGCCGATCTTCAGGCCGTTGAGAACGCTTTCGGACTTGTGGGTGCGCATGTGCTCCAGCCAGCCGATATTGACGTCCTGCAGCAGGGGATTGGCCTGGCTGTCCGTGTCGGCGGCGGCGGACGTGCCGTTGAAGCCGATGGTCAGGCGATCGCGGGCGATCTGGCGCGTCACGGCGTTGGTGATGCGGGCCTGGAAGTCCGGGAAACGCGACCAGGTGTCGAGCGTGTTGTATTTCACATGGGTGTCGAAGTCGGTCTTTTCGCAGCGATATTCGTCCTCGCCCAGCGCGTGGGTGTCGGAGGTCTGCCGGTCGGACGTGTCGGTGTTGGTGCGGCTCGCGATCGGGCCGGTGACGTCGAGATTGACCTTCTGGCCGACCAGGTCGCGCACGCCGATCGTGTTGATGCGCTGCAGGAAGTCGGACTGTTCGCGCACCTTGTCTTCCAGCGTCTGTTCGACCGACGGCTGGACGTTGAAGCGCCCCACGACCTCCGGGCTGACGCTGTTGAGCATCATCACCCGCGTCCGGTAGGCGTGGATCAGTTCGGCGAGTTGGGGTTCCATGAGGGGGTCCTGTGTGCGGGCGTCAATGCGAGCGTCTTGGTCGGCGTCTTGGTCGGCGTCGGGGCGGGCGGAGAGGTCGGAGGCGGGGCTCAGCAATCCGTTAGGGTGGCGTCCTGGCCCGTCACGACCGGACGCGCGGGGGCGGCGGACGGGGTGGCGGACAGTCGCTGGGACAGTTCGTCGATCTTGGCGGACAGGGCGGCGAGGTGTTCGGCGACCAGCAGGGTCCCCTCCTCCAGTCCGGAAAAGCGGGCTTCGGTCGCGGCCGGGGCGGGCGTCTCAGGCGCGGGGGGGTCTTCCTTCTTG
>JBATXP010000241.1:0-1657 GCA_049673465.1 Litorimonas sp. | reverse complement strand
GGTCTTCCGTCACTTCGGCAATGGCGACGCGGTGGCCCGCTTTCAACAGCCGAGCGATGTAGGCTTCCGACGCGTGAACCGGGATGCCCGCCATTGGGATGGGCTTCCCGTCATGCTTGCCGCGCTTGGTCAGCGCGATGCCGAGCGTCGCCGCCATCGCTTTCGCATCCTCGAAGAATACTTCGTAGAAGTCGCCCATCCGGTAGAGCAGCAGCGTGTCGGCTCCGGCGTCCGCCTTGATGCGCAAATATTGGCGCATCATCGGGGTCGGTTGGGCGGGGTCCGCCGCCAAAGTCGCGGCGCGGGTCATGCCGCAGCCTCGGCGTCGGTGTAGCCGCATCCCGCGCATAGGCGCGCCAGCGCCGCGCGGGCCGTCTCAAGCGCTTCCGGCAGAAGTTGGTTGGCGACCTCCGACAGATAGGCATTGTCGCTATCGGGATAGTTCGCCTCGATGCCCCAGAGGCTGGCGGCGTGGTCATCCAGCGTGACGCCCGCGCGGGACACGCAAACGACAATCCCGCAATAGAACCACTCGTCCGCCTCCCATGCCTCCATGACGCTCTTGGCTCTCGCCATGGTGGTCTCTAGGTCGGCGTGGGTCTTGCCCGCGCCGATATATCCGGCGTCTTGCGGGTCCAATGTCGGCCAGAATCCATCTTGGCGTTTGTCCGGGGCATCAGGGATGTCGTCGCGTACGATGCGAGCCGTCACGGTAAACCCATCCGCCTCGGTGGTGATGACGTCGCCTTCGCAGACATAGGCGTCGAAGCTCTCGCGGAAGGTCATGTCGTTGCCCTCGGAGAGGGCGAGAGCTTTACGAAGACGGGTTCCAAACCCGATTTGTGGCTGCTTCCGAACAGGGACAGACCCATGAATGGGTCGCGCGTGAGGTTTTCAGCGCAGACCGTGCGGTCATACCCGTCCGGGTGCAGGACGATGTCGCCAACCCGGACTTCCGAGATATGCTTTGCTTTGTATCCGTCCGGGCATTTGGCTTCTTTCCAGACGCGCGAGTCTGTGCATTCGCTCTTTGGGAGGGACATCCTAGCGTCCTCCGAAGACGTGGACTTCGGCATGGCCCGTCTGGACGGTGAACACGTCGCCGTTGATCTCCATGTCTCGGCCCATCGCCGCATAGTCGATGTAGTGCCGAAGGCTCTCCGGGACGGCTGGGCCGCACTCGGCGGTCAATTCCTCGGCATAGTCCGCAAGACTCTCATACGCGCCGCAATAGTCCTCGAACGCTTTGCGCGCGTCGTTTAAGTCCTGACCGAAGTGCTCCAGTACCTTCGCGCCCAACGCGCCGCGTTCCTCGATAAAGGCCGCGATTTCCGCGACGCTCTCGAAGCTCTGATATTCCTCGATGCGCGCACCCTCGAACCCGGCATGGTCGTGGATGGCCCATTCTTCCGCCCCCGGCTCCGGACTGGCCGCGAGCATGGCGCTGGTGTCCGCGCGCATCTCGTAGGAATCCTCTGCCCAAATCCAGCGACCGTGCAGAGTGCCGCCATTGTAGCTGGCCAGACACGCCACATAGATGGCCGGGCGCTCGCCGCCGGGGTGGGCGGGTTCGCGCTCGGACTCTCCCATCAATGGCCCGCCCGTGGCTGGCGCGCCCGCGCCAGAGGGGAGAGGCATAGGGGGCGCGCCAGCGCCG
>JBATXP010000240.1:0-2087 GCA_049673465.1 Litorimonas sp. | reverse complement strand
GGCTGGTGTCCACGAATTGCGCCGCAATGTCCCGGCATCCGCCCGCGCGGCTGTCGATGGACAGCTCGCCGTCATATTCCCAATTGCGCTCTGACGAGTGAGCATAGGCCGCCGCCGGGGTGGCGTGGGTCAGCCGGGTGGTCGTGACGAGGCCGAGCTTCATTCCGCGCGCTCCGGCCGCGTCCCAGAAGGTCTCCAGTTCATGATCGCGAGCGGCCGCACAGTCGCCGCGCGCGACCTCCGGCCCGACGCCGAGCACGCCCGCGCTAGTCTTCACGCCCGTATACATGGCGGTCGCGGTCCCGGCCGAGTCCGGCACTTGCTGGTTGGTGTTGTAGGTCTTGGACAGGGCGGTGTGGGGGAAGGTTTCCCAGGCGAGCTGGTGTTCTTCCCCGGCCAAGCCCAATTTTTGGCCTTCGAAGATGCGGGCCGCCGTCACGGTCGACACGCCCATGCCGTCGCCGATGAACAGGATCAGGTTCCGGGCCGGAGCGGTGTCGGGCACATAGGCGATCCGGTCGGCCAGCACGGGGTTGGAGGCGGAGAAATCGGGCGCCGGGGGCGTCACGGCGCAGGCGGACAGGAGCAACCCGGTCGCAAGCGTCGCGGTCTTCGCCCGTTTCGTCATCCTTATGCCTCCACCACGCCGGGCTTGCCGGCCTCCACGACCCAGGTCCCGCGCGTCGTCGCGCCGCTATCCGGATCGTAGACGCTGTCTATCGCGCGCAGGGTCGCGGTCCAGCGGTCCTGGGTGACATCCATGAATGTGTGGCCCCGCTGGCGATCGTCGAAGAACTTGATGTGCGGGTTGTCCGGCAGCATCCGGCTGAAGCGATTATAGGCATAGGAGTGGGCCGTGACCGAGGTGGTCACGAATTCGGACCCCACGACGGGGCTCTCTTCCTGGTTGAAGCGGGGTTTCAGGTCACCCACCCACCACGAATGCATGTCCCCGCCGAGGCTGACGAAGTTCTTCGGCCTGCGCCGTTCCACCATGTCGAGGATGCGTTCGCGCGTCGGCGCGTAGCCGTCCCAGCCATCGCTCCACGCACCCGGCAGGCCGTCGCGCGTGAACTGGTTGAGGCGGCCGAACAGGGTCGGTTGGGCGAGCACTTCCCAGGTCGCGCCGCTGCGCCCGATGGCGCGCAATATGTCGCGCTCCTGCGCTTCGCCGTACATGGACCGCGCCGGATCGTTCAGTTCATCGCACGTGACCAGCTGCGCCCCGCCATCGTCCGGCGTCTGGCAGGCCTGGTCGTCGCGGTACTGGCGCGCATCCGTCAGTTGGACCGCGAGCAGGTCGCCCCATTGGAACTGGTCGTGGAAATGCATGTCCGGCCCGCGCGGGCGCGAGCGCAGCCGCACCGGCATGTGCTCATAGTAGGCCTGGTAGGCGGCGGCGCGGCGCAGGCGCACCTGCTCCGGCGGCATGTAGTCTTCGTCGTTGAACCCGGCATAGTCGTTGACCACCTCGTGGTCGTCCCAGATCATCAGCCAAGGCGCGCGGGCATGGGCCTGCTGCAAGAACGGGTCGAGCTTGTATTGGGCGTGAATCCGGCGGTAATCCGCCAGGTCCATCGCCTCGACCTCCGCCTGGCGCCTGACCTGCGGCCCCCAGCTCACCTCGTAGATATAGTCGCCCATATGCAGGATGAAGTCCGGGTCCTGGGCGAGCAGGTCGGCATAGGCGTTGAAGAAGCCCTGCTCGAAATGCTGGCAGGTGACGATGCCGAAACGCGCCCGCGCGGTCGGGGCGAGATAGGTCGGCGCGGTGCGCGTGCGCCCGATCGGGCTGCTCTGCCCGTCGGCGAGGAAGCGATAGTAATAGGTGCGCGCAGGCGACAGCCCCGACACTTCCACATGGACGCTGTGCGCCCATTCCGCCACGGCCCGCTTGCGACCGCGTCGGACGATGCGCGAAAACCGCTCGTCCTCCGCCACTTCCCAATCCACGTCGATGGAACCCGGCAAGGGATCGCCCAGCGCCAGCGGATCGGGCACGATCCGCGTCCACAGCACCACACCGTCCGACAGCGGATCGCCGCTGGCCACGCCCAGGGAAAACCGCGGATCCGGCCCCAGCGCCC